>JALWKB010000088.1 GCA_026996805.1 Saprospiraceae bacterium
GGGCTGGGGGCTGGATTTCAAAATGGAAGATTGGAGCGGTATCGATGCTTCTGTGCTCATCGAAAGTGACGAGGTGCGTTACGGACGTGGATGGACCGTTGGTGTTGGGGGATTTTACATTCCCGAGATTGGGGCCGTTGCTCTGTTACGCAGGGTACATTATCGGGCTGGTTTAGTGTATCGGGTGGAGCCGCGGCTTTTGGGAGGGCAACACGTGCGCAAGTGGGAACTTCCCCTTGGCGTCACTTTGCCGGTGTATCACTTGCGGCAAATTTCGCACATCCATTTTGGCATGGTGGTTGGGCAGATGTGGGTACCTCAGGCTTTGAAGAAATCATACATGCAATTTTCGCTCGGTGTGACGTTTAACGATAATACCTGGTTTCAAAAGCGGAAGTTCTTTTAAAGTTAAAAGGAGCGCTTATGATGAAATGGACAGCACCTGCATTGTTGTGGATGATGGCCTATGGCACGGTTGGGGCACAATGCACGACGCTGGATGAATCGGGACGAAAGGAAGAGGGGCTCGATGCGTATTCCATTTACGTTGACGCTATGGATCAGGGCGATTACGCCCTTGCGTATGAAAATTGGAAGTTGGCGTATGAAATCGCACCCGCTTATGATGGCGTAAAGCCCTACAATTTTACATCGGGCATCGAAATCCTCACCAAGCTGTTCGAACAGGAGCAAGACCCTGCTAAAAAGGAGGAGTGGAAGAAGGGCATTCTTCGGGTGTACGACGATTATTATCAGTGCTATGCTTCAAAAAAGATGCGACTTGAGTCGGGGTGTACGACGGATTCGTGTTACCGCATCAAGCTCGGACAGATACTAGGCGATAAGGCCTTTCACATGTTTTACTACTTGCGCACGCCCTATTCGAAGCTCAAAAAAGTGCTCGACGAGGCTGTCGACAAAGCCGGTGTGCACTCGCTGTACACCGTCATCATACCGTATGCCACGGTAGCAGTTTATCTCTTCGACAAGGGCAAGATATCGGCCGAGGAAGCGCGGCGCATCCATCAGCGCATACGAGAGATTGCCGAATACAATATCGCTAAGAAAGACGAGTGGTCGGAGTATTATGATCAATCATTAAAGCATGCAGAGGTCAAATTTGGTGAAATTGAGCTGAAGCTCTACGACTGCGCCTACTTCGAGAAGAAGTTTCGACCCGAATACGAGGCCGACACCAACAATATGGAGCGTGTCAAGTACATGATTGCCAAGATGAAGAAGGCCGGTTGTGATGAGCAGGGCAATGCCTTTTTGAGTCGGCTGGAGCGTCGCTGGGAGCACTATGCGACGACGGAAAACCTCAAGCTCCGCGCTGAGTTTGAGGCCAAAAACCCCCATATTGCTGCCAAGCGGCTGTTTGACGAAGGCGTCCAGGCACAAGAGGAGGGCAAGACCCAGGAGGCGAAGGTGAAATTTAGAGAAGCCATCGAAAAATACCGCCTGGCCATTGACAAGGCGGAGAGTGATGAAGACAAGGCGCGTTATCACTTTGCCATTGCCTCTATACTCTTTCGTAAATTAAAGCAACACGTCGATGCGCGACGCGAGGCGCTGCGCGCGGCCTCGCTGAAGAAGGGCTGGGGTCGTCCGTACATGCTCATCGGCGACATGTACGCGTCGACGGCTCGACACTGCGGCGATTTGTGGAACCAACGCTTGGCCATCCTCGCCGCTATCGACAAATACGCCTATGCCAAGTCGATCGATCCCGAGGTGCGCGAAGAAGCCAATCGCAAGATCGCCCGTTACGCCAAGCTGCGACCTCCCAAAGAAGAGGGCTTCATGCGCAAGATCAAGGAAGGCCAGAAGGTAAAGGTCAACTGCTGGATTGGCGAAACGGTCGTTGTGCGGTACAACTGAGCAAGAGCTGTTTTTCATACGCATGAATGTCGACGAAATTAGGCGCCTCCTCGCGCGGCGCAGCGTCATTGCGCGAGCCGTGGGGCTTATCTTAGCCGTCGCTCTGGGCTACAAACTTTGGGCGACAGTTGCCACTAACGGATGGACATCGGATCTTACTGAGCGCTTCCAAACGCTACTTTCTCCCTCCTCGCTGGGCATTATCATAGGGCTTGTAACCATCAATGTACTCCTGGAGGGCAGTAAGTGGTATTGGTTGCTCCAAGGCGTGATGGATCGACGGTGGGGGGACTGCGTGCGGGATGTGCTACTGGGGTGGGGCATGGGGCTCCTTACCCCCTATCGGTTGGGCGAGTTGGTCGGTCGGCCGATGTTGCTCCCTTCTCAGGCACGTGCCATTGGGCTACAACGCATGGGTTGGAATTCGCTGATTCAGACGGCAGTTACCATCGCCGGAGCGCTTCCAGCGCTTTACCTCCTATTGTCCTCCGGTGGATTGTTTGCATTCCCTATGGGGTTTTCGTTTAAGGTAGGGTGGATGCTGTTGGGAGTCCTCGCGCTATTGGGAGTGGGGTATTTGTTGTGGTGTGCAGTGTCTGTATCGATGGCCGGTCGGTGGCCTGTGGCGTGGAAGCGGATGGGTAAGTCACCCTCGCTGAGACAATTGGCGGTGGTCAGTGCATTGGCCGGATTGCGCTATCTGGTGTATATGGTCTTATTTGCGTACTTATTGGATGTGATGGTGCCCGGAAAGTCCCTGATGCACTGGATGGCGGCATTGCCTTTGGTGTTTCTCTTACAGACGGTCGTGCCCATACCGGGCTGGTTGGGCTTTGCTGCGCGCATTGAGTGGGCGGTGCTCATCTTGCAGCATTATGGAGCAGAGGTGGAGGGCATTGCGTTGGCCAGCGCATTGACCTGGGCACTAAATCTGCTGGTGCCTGCGTTGGTAGGGAGTGTATGGTTTGCCCTACAAGTCCCCTCAATTCGGACAGCGCATGCGTGATCTGCTGATCCATATGGTTACGGTATTGATCGTGACGGTGTTGTTCGCGCTTTTCCCTACGGCAACGGCACAGACTGATACTGCCGAGAATGAACGCAGTGTACACTGTGCTATCGACAACCGTAGCTTTCGCGAGGGTGAATACCTGCTCTACAAGGTGTATTACAACTGGGGGCTGCTGTGGATCCCGGCGGGGACCGTGCACTTTTCCGTACGCGAGGATTCCAATTACTGGTACCTCACGGCCATTGGCAAGACCTATGCTTCGTATGAGTGGTTTTTTAAGGTGTACGACGAATTTAAAGCCGTAGTTGACAAGCGCACCTTGCTCCCCCTCCGCTTTGAGCGCCATGTGCAGGAGGGGGATTATCGGATCGATGAAATCGTTGTTTTTGATCATCAGACGAACACGGCACACAATACCGTGACGAAAAACGGCGTGAAAACCACTGGCAGCTATCCCCTTGTAGGTTGTGTGTCCGATGTGTTGTCCATACTCTATCGATTGCGCAATCAGGAGATCAGCACTATCCGACGCAGGGGTGGATTGCCCATTAAGGTTTTCCTCGAAGATGGGGTGTACGATGTGCGCGTCTATTATCGGGGTATGGAGGTCAAGGATAGCTATTATCAGGGGAAGTTTCGCACCCATAAGATAACGCCCCAGCTCATTGCGGGGAGCATCTTCAACGAGGGGGATGAAATGTACGTATGGGTGAGCGATGATGCCAATCGCATACCCGTAGTCATCGAAAGTCCCATCAAAGTCGGTTCGGTCAAAGCCTATCTCATCGACTACAAGAATCTCCGCCATCCGCTGTATTCCAGGCTGTAAAGTGTCGGGATATGGGAGGTACCAGTGGGCGAGGGTACTGGTGCGTGCGCTTTTGTCTTGGAGCTGAACGTGTAGAAGCATTGCTCGGCGTACTCGAACGCACCCATCCCATTGGGGTGGAGGAACGCGAAGGCGAGTTGCTGGCCTATTACGATTCTACAGCATCGGTGGAGGACATCATACGTCCTGTGGAGGAGGATCTCCGACGTCTTGGCGCGCGTTGGCAAAGTCAGTGGATTGGCGCTGAAAATTGGAACGCGCGTTGGGCTGAGTCCATACAGCCCGTAGCTGTGGGTGATGCATGGCTCATCGTGCCCGCCGAACACGCGACGGATGACCTGCCCTGTACGGGAAAGCGCATATATATCTATCCCGCCATGGCGTTTGGTACGGGGCATCATGAGACGACGCGCATGATGTTGCGCGCGCTCAGCCGCTTAGAGCTCGCTGATCAAGAAGTGTTGGATGCCGGCACGGGCTCGGGCATCTTAGCCATAGCGGCAATGATGGAGGGTGCGCGGTCAGTCACAGCTGTCGATCTCCATGAAGAAGCCATTGACAATGCACAGTACAATGCCCGCCTCAACGGCATCGACGGCATTCGCTTTGTACAGGCAGATATCCGCAGTTGGCGGCCACCGCATGCCTTTGACATCGTCCTTGTCAACATCCATCGGAAGGTGGTGCACGATTTCATACAAAAAATCGATCTCTATCTGCGGAGGGGCGGGATGTTGGTGTGTTCGGGGTATTTTGCCACTGAGCGGCACGTGATCGAACGCGCAGCGCAAGCGGTGGGCATGAGCTGTATCGATGTAGATCGGGAAGGGGAGTGGTGTTGTAATACTTTTGTCCGACCGATCAAGGGATGATTTCCGTCGAGCCTTCAGGAAGGAAGTGCACCTTTAGCTGCATTTGGGCAAATTTTTCAAACATGGCGTAGACGCCGCAATAGCGCTCTCGCGACATGCGGACGATTTTAAGCAGGCGGTCTTTTTTGAGGTCCTGCCCCTCGAAGAAGACATCGACGCGGACGGTGTGGTAGGTTTTGGGATGCTCATCGTTGAGTTGGCCTTCTACTTCGATCCAGAATCGTTGTACTTCTGCTTCGGCGCGTAGTTTGGGCATCAAGGAGGCGATATCCATGCCCATGCATCCGCCGAGTGCGGTGAGCATGAGGGGTTTGGGACGAACGCCCATACCGCGACCTCCGAATTTTTCGTCTCCATCGAGGGAAATCTTGCCGCCGAG
>JALWKB010000089.1 GCA_026996805.1 Saprospiraceae bacterium
GTATCTATCCGGCAGTGGATCCGCTGGATTCCACTTCGCGCATACTCGATCCCAAAATCATCGGCGAAGAGCACTACAACACAGCACAGGCCGTCAAGGAAATCCTCCAGCGCTACAACGAGCTGCAAGACATTATCGCCATCCTCGGTATGGAAGAGCTCTCCGAAGAGGATAAAATCGTCGTCCATCGCGCGCGCCGCGTCATGCGCTTCCTCTCACAACCCTTCCACGTCGCCGAACAGTTTACCAATATCCCCGGCGTGTTCGTCCCCATCGAAGAGACCATACGGGGCTTTAAAGTCATCCTCAGCGGCGAAGTCGACCATCTGCCTGAAGGAGCCTTCCACTTAGTGGGCACCATCGACGATGCCATCGCCAAGGGCGAAAAAATGTTGGCTGAAGCCCGTACCGCCTAAGCATTCAAAATCTCTACCATGCGCGTCACAGTACTCACTCCAGAAAAAACACTCTACGAAGGCGAAGCCACAGTGGTCAGTGTGCCCGGCAGTGAGGGCAATTTCGCTATCCTCGATCACCACGCCCCCCTCGTCTCGGCTCTCGGCGAGGGCCAAGTGCGCATCAAAACACCCGACGGCAACGCAGTGACCTATGCCGTAGAGCGTGGTTTCGTCGAAGTGTTGCACAACGAAGTGGCGCTGCTCGTCATCCCTAAGGAAGATCAACAGAGCAATAGCGACACTGCGGCCGACTCATAACAACCAGTAGATGATCAACAAGAGCACCAACAACACTATCAGTATCCACAAGCGCATGGTCTTGGGGCGATGGGGCCGATAGCCCTTCGGACGGAGTTCGATTTTTTTATCCATGGCATCCGATTTATCGCTTGACTTGGGCACATATCCTATACCGAAAGCCCTACACTTCCTTGCAAAATCCCTATCTACCTTCATGCGCTGCTCCACATAGCGGCGCATCGCTTCCGAAAGCGTACCTTCCCAATACATCCGGATGAGTGCATCGTCGTCGATATACGGTTTCGTCATCACTTTCGATATTGACAGGTGCAGTGCGGCGTCTTAATGGTGAGCAGCGCTTGCGCACTTTCGTCCTCAAGGGGCAATACCTTGCCGATGATTTTTGCCTGGATCCCAAACTGACCAGCCTCTCGTACGATGTCTTCTGCCGTCTCCTCATCGGTATAGAGTTCCATGCGATGCCCCATGTTGAAGACACGGTACATCTCCTCCCAAGAGGTGTTCCCATGCTTTTGAATCAGGCGAAAGACGAGTGGCGGATCAAATAGACGGTCTTTGACGATGTGCACCCCTTGCACGTACTTCAGCACTTTGGTCTGGCCTCCTCCCGTGCAGTGGATCACGCCCTGTATCCTGTCGCGGTAGCTGTGGTAGATTTTGCGCAGCACGGGTAGATACGTCCTCGTAGGTGCGAGCAACAACTCAGCGATTTCGTAGCTGCTACCGTCGATGTCTACCGTATCGGTGAGTTGGTAGGGGCCGACATACACCTGGTCGGTAGGTATTTCGGGAGCGTACGATTCGGGATATTTTTCGGCATACGAGCGGTGCAAGAGGTCGTGTCGCGCAGAGGTCAGGCCGTTGCTTCCTATGCCGCTATTGTATTGGTATTCGTACGTGGCCTGACTGTCGGAAGCGAGTCCTACGATGACAGCACCTGCCGTGATGCGGTTGATGATTAAAGATTGGCGGGCTGCTCTGGCAAACGCCGTAATGCCCACATCAATGGTGCGCACCACGTCGCCCACATCGGCAGTCTCTCCACCGGCCAAATGTAGGTCGATGTCGTATTGATGCATTTTGTGTATGAAATCGTTGGTGCCCTCCATGATGGCTTCCAAGACTATGCCGGGGATGCGATGCGCGTTGCGCGCAATGGTCGACGAGAGTATGATGGAATCGACAATGCCCGTGCAGGCCAGATCGTCTGTATTCATGACGATGGCATCTTGAGCAATGCTGCGAAAGAAGCGCACATCTCCCGTCTCTTTCCAGTAGAGATAGGCCAACACCGTCTTCGTACCCGCCGTATCGGCGTGCATCAGATTGACATGGGCACTCGAGTGTCCCACGATGTCGGGCAAGATTTTGCAAAAAGCATTGGCTTCAAGCCCCTTATCCAAGTGCCTTATTGCGCGATAGACCTCTTCCTTGGTAGACGAAACCCCGCGCAGGCCGTACTTATCCGTCGTGGACATTTGGGATGGATTAATATCGATTACAAAGATAGTATTTTAATGAGGCCGTAGTGGCCGTTATTCCTCTCTTGCCCACGATTTCATACAAAAACCCTCCTTTCGAGGGATGCCAGTGAGGTCATAGGCGTGACAGAGCGAGCACAATTTGATTTGCAAGGAAGAATTTGTCGGGGTGCTTTGGGGTATTGAAAAAGCATTTCCAATGTGGATGGGGTGGTCGAGGAAATGGACGCACATTATACTATAGAGACGTATAAAATCGTTATGGTCATACCCCAAGTAGATATTCTCTCTGTATTTTGAAATGCCCGCACTTGCCCAAGTCGGGCATTTCGTTTTTATGGGATGTGGTTGGGGCGGGTGTGATCAGCCTTCGCGTTTTTTGATCATGGTGAGGATGGTGGCGATGGCCACGGAGTCGCCGGTTTCGTCGTAGACGTCGACGTAAAATTTGACGATGCCCTTGGGGATATCGTCGGGCGATTTTTGCTCTTGGTCGATTTTGTCTTTGACGGTGAGGCGTACGCCGATGGTCATGCCGGCGTAGACGGGTTTGATGAAGCGGCATTCTTCGATGCCGTAGTTGAGCAATACGGGGCCTTTGGCGGGGTCGACGAAGAGGCCGGCTGCTGCGGAGAGAATAAAATATCCGTGCGCCACGCGTTGTTCGAAGGGGGTGCCTTCGAGTGAGGTGATGTCGGTGTGTGCGTAGAAGTGGTCCCAGCTGACATTGGCGAAGTTGACGATGTCGGCTTCGGTGATGGTGCGCTTGTGGGTGTGGAGCGTTTCGCCCACTTGGAGGTCTTCGAAGTACTTGCGGAAGGGATGGATGCCGGGGTCTTTGTAAGCTGCACCGGGTATGTATACATCGGCAATTTCGGTGAGCATGGTGGGATGCCCCTGTAAGGCTGTGCGCTGCAGGTAGAGCTTCATCCCGATGAGGCCACCCATTTCTTCGCCGCCGCCGGCTCGGCCTGGCCCGCCGTGGACGAGCATGGGTAGGGGAGAACCGTGTCCCGTGCTATGGGGAGCACTTTCGCGGTTGAGTATCAAGATGCGGCCGTGATAAGCTGCAACGCCGAGTGTGAAGTCGCGCGCATAGCGGGCATCCATAGTGGCAATGGTCGTCACCAGGGAGCCCTTGCCTCGCTTCGAAAGGGCGATGGCTTCGTCGAGGTCACGATAGGGCATGACCGTCGTGACGGGGCCAAAGGCCTCGATCTGGTGGACGGCCTCGTCCTTCCACGGATCGGGCTCGTACAGTACGATCGGGGCAATATAAGCGCCTTTGTCGGTATTTTGGCCGATGGCTTGTACGTGGTCGGGATCGCCGACGACGACTTCGGCGGTCTGGCGCAGCTGCTCGAGGCGCTCGCGCACCTCCATGAGCTGGCCATGAGAGACCAAGGCACCCATCTGCACGCCTTCCACACGTGGGTCACCAATCACGATGGAGTTCAATGCCTCGTGGACGGCATCGATGACGGCTTTTTCCATACCTGTGGGGACCAGCACGCGGCGTATAGCCGTGCACTTCTGACCGCATTTGACCGTAAGCTCACGCGTCACCTCTTTGATGAACAACTCAAATTCGGGTGTATCAGGAGCGGCATCGGGAGCCAAAACGGCGGCGTTGAGCGAGTCGGCCTCCATGTTGAAGGGCACAGACTCCTCAATGATGCGGGGGTGGCATTTCAGCTTTTTGCCCGTCGTGGCCGATCCCGTAAAGGTGACCACATCTTGGTGAATGACGTGGTCGACGATGTCATGGGCAGGCCCACAGAGCAATTGGAGAGCACCTTCCGGGAGAATGCCGCTGGCAATGATGTCTTCTACTATGGCCTGAGTGAGATAACAACTCACCGTAGCGGGTTTGACGACCGCGGGCATGCCGGCCAGCCAGTTGACCGCAGCCTTTTCCAGCATACCCCATATGGGAAAGTTGAACGCATTGATGTGCACGGCCACGCCTTCGCGGGGTACTAAGATGTGCTGGCCGCTAAAGCCTCCCTCTCTCGACAGCGATACGGGCTCCCCCTCCACGATATAGGTCTTGCTGCCCAGTTTGCGTCGCAGACTGGCGTAGGAAAAGAGCACGCCAATGCCGCCGTCGATGTCCAACCAGCTGTCCCCCTTGGTCGCTCCTGTGAGATAGGAAATGGGATAGTACTTTTTGCGGCGTTCGTAGAGGTAGAGGGCGAGCTTCTTCAACATCAAACCGCGCTCGTAAAAGCTCATCTTGCGCAATGCGGGCCCTCCCACTTCACGTCCGTACTGCAAAACGGACGCTAAATCGATGCCCTCCGTCGATACATGACCGATATAGCTGCCGTCCACCGGGCTGTAAAGGGGCGTGCCCGGCCCGCGACCAAAGGTCCATTGACCTTTGACATAACTCTTAATCGCTTTGTCTGGCATAGTGTCGTGTTTTGTCCAATCGTGACATTAGCATATTCAACAGTGGCAGATGGAAGGCGGCTCAGGGGAAGCGCGGAAATTTCGAATAATCGGGTTTGCGCTTTTCGAGGAATGCGTTTCTTCCCTCTTGGGCCTCTTCCATCATGTAAAACATCAAAGTGGCGTCGCCGGCAAATTCCATCAAGCCGCGCTGGCCGTCAAGCTCGGCATTGAGCCCGCGCTTGATCATGCGTATCGCCATTGGGCTGAGCTCGAGAATGCGTCGGCA
>JALWKB010000090.1 GCA_026996805.1 Saprospiraceae bacterium
TGTGATTGGTATATATATAAATCTACCAATAACAATTTCATAACCCTTCGACTTGTATTTTACGATACCAATACTTATTACATGTTTTTTAGCAAGATTAATAAAAGCGGAAAGGTTCTTTTAGATACTATCATTAGAAGAAGCATACAACGACCCTACATCGCTATTTATAATTATGGTGTTAAAAAGTTAAACAATAATACATTTCTTCTAGAAGGATTAAAAGATGGAAGAACAAGCACACCAGAGTGGTTTGTCCTCAAAATTAATGATCAGTTAGAAATAGTAGACTCGATCAACCTATCTGAAGCTTTTTCTCTTGATCCTTTCGCCTATATTGAGGGGATGACTTACCTCGATGATAATTATATGGTTTTTAATGTACAAAACGGGCCTTCGAGTTTCCGCGATGGTATTTATCTCTTCTACGACAGCTCTGGAGCCCTAAAACACGTCTTCGAACGACAACGGCTCAAAATGGAAATACCTAAATTAGCACGTATCTCTAAAGATAACTACCTACTTATAGGAGGCGATAATGGATCACCATCAACGATTGACAATCCAAAATACACTACATTTGGCACTTTAAAAATAGGCGGGGAGTTCAATGTTGTCCGACATATTAAAATTAAACAACCAAGACTTTATATCTTCCCAGATGATGTAACAATTCTTCCCAATAAAGATATTTTAGTAATTGGAGGACTGTGCTCTCTTCAATATGATAGGCGTGTGAAAATTTATTATTGTGAAATTATAGAATACTCCATCATCCGCTTCTCTGGGGCCGACTTCGGCCTGACCAACACCCAACAGCCCGACCACACGCCCTCCGCCAACGCCATACAGTACCACCTCGCTATCCACCACAAAGAGCGCGCACTCTCCATCCGCTTCGACAAACCCTTCTCAGGTTACCTCACCATCTCCTCCGCCCAAGGTCGTGTCCTCCACACCACCCACCTCCACCAATCCCACTCCCACACCATCGACCTCCAAGCCCTCCAGCCAGGCATCTACTTCCTCTCCGGCCACTCCCGCGACGGACGCAGCCTGACCACCAAAAGCTTCGCTTTCTGGTAGGTGTTCTTACCACCGTCTACAACACATCGACAAAGACATTTTGCCAGCATCTAACACTTCACAGCGACGACCTACCCTATTGTGGTTTATCGCCTCCCAATAGGATACATTTTTCCGAACCACGATGGTGTATTATGCCCATTTTTTAGCCCTTCCAAGAGGGATAAGTGCACAGATGCTCCTCCTTACTCTCCTCCCTCTTTTCGTCTAGCTCCATTTCCATGGAGCCCTTTTCTCAATCGATGCAGGTCAGTGCAGCGCCATGCCGATTTAATACAGCTTATAGAGGAGTTGTTCCACTTCGGTGTTGGCTTTCAGAATATACACGCTTTCCACTCTGGGCAGCTCGATTCGTACACGGTTGACGTTTTGTGCACGACGGCGGAACACTTCATGTCCCATTACGTCAAACACGACGAGTTCCACTTCCTCTCGGATGTCTGGAAAGTCGAGACGCCAACCCTGCCCGTTTTCTAACCGAACGAGCTTTAACGCGTTTTCTTCTTTTTCTTTCATTTCGGGAACGAAAAACTGACCGCATAGCTCCGATGATCCTATGGACGTCGTATCCATTACATGCGGTGTGGGAGCAGGGATCCTGCCCTCGAACACTCTCCCACTAAACGCCAGATCAACACGAAGGTCCTCCGCGGTATCGCGGGCAGCTCCTAATGGGTTCAACTCCTGCATGCATGCAGCAGGGAAGTTGCCCTTCGGGGTGAGCTTGAGGAGCCACAGATCCCAATCAGGCCTGCCGGAGGAAATGCTCGATCCCGCCATGACCAAGCTGCTATCCTGGGCCCTAATGACAGACATCAGCTGTGCCGATTTATTGCTACGGATGCGATGTGCCCATGCCACACGGCCATCCTTGTGCAATCGCAGTACCACCGCCGTACTTTTACTCTTGTCTCCAGGATCATGGCTTGTCGCTACGATGGCATACCCTCCATCTTCGAGCGCCACCATATCGCCGGCTCCAAGATACTCCGCACTGTCTCGATCTATATCGTAATAATAGGCACTTGTGAGATGGCCGTCTTCGTCGACTTCTACCAGATAAAGCCTTTGTTCTTGTTCTCTAAAGTCTCCAACTCTATTACCCATCACGACGTAGCCACGGCCGGGCACTGCCACCACTGTTTTGCCTACAACTCCGTATGTTTCATTCAAGACACGGCTCCAGACAAGGTCGCCATTTTCATCCAGTTTGGCCAAATACATTCCGGGCAAGCTATAATCGGGCAAGGCCCCACCAGCGATGACAAATCCTCCATCGTTGGCCTTCGTAATCGAAAATCCAAACTCTTCAACTCCCTCATCGATCAGACGACTCCACTCCAGATCACCATCGGGCCGGAGTTTGACTACAAGGATATTTAATCCTAAAGGTTCCGTTGATCCAAGAGTATCCATTTCCAAATAGCTAAAACCCACCATCACCAATCCTCCGTCGTCGTCCTCAAGCACCTCAAATACCTCCTCATCGCCACCACCCCCCAATTTCTTGGCCCATTGGATAGCTCCGAGACTGTCCAGCTTGACCACCAATAGGTCTACACTCATCGTCACGTCTTCATCGACGGTGGTACCCACTACCACATAGCCCCCGTCGCGCGTCTGCAACAGATCTACACCATACTCCTCTAAATTGGGATAGAACCGCCCCAACACGTGCGCCCACTCCAGCGCTCCCGTCTTATCCAGTTTGACCACATACATCTTCTTCGTAATGGGATCCTCCACCCGAACACCCACCAGCATATATCCCCCATCGCGTGTCTGTATCACCGAATACCCTAGCTCATCCTTCCCCGTACCGATGATGACGTGTCCCGACTTGTCTTGAGCAGATACAAACCCTACGCCCATTATGCCAACAAACACCAGTAAAATTGCAATGCCACGCATCATATGCACATTGTTTGATCATCTAAGATATAAAAAATTACAAAAACATCACTTCTTTAATCTCAAACTCCCATTAAAACGGTAAAAGTCCATCGCCACGATGTGTGACAAGTTCCTTCATCCACCGATGTGTCTCTTTTTCCTCCTGTATGAAATGGTGCTACTGTATAAAATGTTGCAACTCTACGAAGATACCGCCCTCGCACTGTTTTATACCCCCTCCAAAGAGTCGTTTTAATGTATAAAATCATGGATGCACCATTTTATACAAACACGAAATACCCGTTCTAATCCATCTACATATTCCATAGGGGAAGATTCGGGCGGGCAATCTATCCCCTCCTCATCGGGAATTTTCCATCCACAGCGTTTAAAATGCAATGCGCATCATCAGGGGCAATCCCAACAGCTCTCCGAGCAATTACCAGAGGTTGCGCACCACCCAATAACCGACGATGACGACCAAGGCCACCCAACTGGCACGCCGCCCATACAACACGCGACGCCACCGCGCACCCCCCGGCACATATTCCGCGATCAGGCCTGCCGCCAGATACGGCAAAGCCATCACCAGCAAGGGATTGTAGTGAAAGGCCTCCCCTATGCGGAGATGCAACAGCGCATGTAAGGCCCGCTGCGAGCCACAGCCCGGACACTGATAGCCCGTAAGGGCATACCACGGACACGGCGGAAAAAGCGCACACCTATTGGGATCGTAGATGAAATACACCGCCAACAAAACCACCGCTGTCGCAAATCCAATCCACAATCGCCAACCACCCCTGCCGCGCATGAGCTGTCGTTTAAAAACCGCCATCCGCCTCCGTACCAAAGGATATTAACATAGCAATGATGTAAATGACGACAATGATCAAACCAGTGATAAAAGCTGCCGTGGTCCATATCCTAGCATCGTGCGAAGCGCGCTTAGCGCGCTCGATATCGCCGGCAGAATAATAGGCATCGGCTTTGGCCGCATGTACGATACCTACTAAACCCAGCGGCATACAACATAACAGAGTGACCAATATCGACTCGAGGAGCCATGTCTTGGGCGGGGTGTCAAAGGTCTGACCATAATCTCCCGGCGAAAACTTCGGTAGTTTATACTCTTCCATAGGCATATGTTTTTATTGCGCTTTACTACTCTTACCAAACAAATCAGCACCTGTACATCCGTCTAACAGATTGGGTACCTTAAAATATTCATGCCCGCGTTCTGTCCGACACCAAAGCTATTGGTCGAAAGGTATAAAAACTTTTTATCTGTGGCAGATGTTAGATAAAGTGAAGTACGTTTAAAATCGACGCATATGTCCCTCGATCCATTTGAGACGAAGCCCAGACGTGCGGATGACGCCTCTTCGAACATAGCCAAATACATCGGCATTGGCATTGCTGCTCTGGTATTGCTCTACATCATCGTCAGCAGTATGATCGTTACCATCGAGCCGGGGCACAAGGGCGTGTTGTTTCGCCCCTTATCGACCGGTATTGTGAAGGACAAGGTCTACGATCAGGGTTTTCACCTCATCATGCCGTGGAACACGATGTACGTCTACGATGTGCGCATTCAGGAGGGCTTCGAACGAATGCACGTCTTGAGCAAAAACGGCTTGAATATATCCATTGATCTATCGTATCGCTATCAGCCCATTACCGATAAGCTCGGGTATTTGCACGACGAGATTGGCATGAATTACCTCGAAAAGATCATCATACCAGAAGTGCGCTCGGCGACGCGCGAAGTGATTGGCAAGTATTTGCCCGAGGAGCTGTATTCTACCAAGCGAGAAGTCATCCAAGATGAAATCTTTGAGCGGACGCGCGATGCCATACGCGACAAGTACCTGCACTTAGATGCCATCTTGATCCGCAATGTGGTCTTACCCGAATCCTTGCAAGAGGCCATACAACGCAAGCTCAAGGAAGAACAAGCTGCCTTGGAATACGACTACCGCTTAGAGCGGGAGCGCAAGGAAGCACAGCGCCGCATCATCGAAGCCAAGGCCAAAGCCGAGGCCAATCGGATCCTCAATGCGAGCTTGACCGACAAAATTCTCCAAGACAAGGGCATCGAAGCCACCCTAAAACTCGCCAGTTCGCGCAATGCCAAAGTCGTCATCATCGGAAGCGGCAAAGACGGCTTGCCCGTCATCTTGGGCAATCAATAGATGTCATGCCTGCCAGACGGCGCAACAGCGTGCATTCTTTGCGCCGCCGGCGTTTGCAGTACCACTACATCGCCTTTTACAAACCCTACGGTGTGGTGAGCCAATTCAGTGCGGAGCACCCATCGCAACACACCCTCGCCGATTACCTCGACCTGCCCAAGGACATTTACCCCATTGGCCGCCTCGACAAAGACAGCGAAGGGCTCCTCTTATTGACCAACGACAACCGCTTCAAGCATACCTTGCTCGACCCTCAGCACAAAGTACCCAAACGCTACCTCTGCCAGCTCGA
Organism: Saprospiraceae bacterium; assembly: GCA_026996805.1. Lineage (GTDB taxonomy): Bacteria > Bacteroidota > Bacteroidia > Chitinophagales > Saprospiraceae > S141-43. The sequence continues at coordinate 5,464 of JALWKB010000090.1, forward strand.
AGGCTACATCACGGATGAGGCCATCCATGCCCTGCAAAGGGGCGTGCACATCGTCGTACGCAAGAAGCCTTATCGGACGCTCCCTGCAGAAGTACGCCGCATCGAGCCTCCTGATCTTCCCGAGCGACAGCCCCCCATCCGCTACCGCAAGAGCGTCCCCACCTCGTGGATTGCCATCGTGCTTCGCGAGGGAAAGAATCGGCAGATTCGCAAGATGTGCGCCCGTGTGGGATTCCCCGTCCTTCGTCTCATACGCCTCGGCGTGGGCAACTACACCATGCAGGGACTCCTGCCAGGCCAATGGATACACATCCGACCCGACGAAGTGATCGACGGCTATGGCAGTTAGCACAAATGGTGTACAATTTCACACAGGTATAAAATCGTTGGCTCAGCGCCTACGACGTCGGTAGGATCGACGCCTTCGCGTCGGCCGTAGTCCGAGTACGCCGAGGATGCCGCGCGTGACTTCTCGCGCTACCGTCCTGCCGATCTGGCGCACCAGCGTACTCTTGAGGATGGTCTCCACCAATGTGGGCGAAGACTTGCGCTCTTCGGCTTCTTCGGCTGCCTTCCAGTCGCGCTCTCTTTCGGATATGTGCTCATCCGAACGCGCCTCATCGAGTTTTTGGCTAAGTATTTCATATGCACTTTGGCGGTCGATGGGGGTATTGTACTTGGGGATGAGCTCCGATTGGGAGAGGATTTGCTGGATTTCTTCGTCGGTCAGCACGTCCATGCGCGACAAGGGTGCGCGGAGCAAGGTGTGCACGAGCGGCGTGGGGCGTCCCTTTTCGTCGAGGGCTGTGACGAGTGCCTCGCCGATACCGAGCTCGGTGATGACTTCGTCGACGGTGTAAAAGTCGGTCTCGGGGTAGTTTTCAGCAGCCAACTTGATGGCCTTTCGATCCTTGGCCGTAAAGGCGCGCAGCGCGTGTTGAATCTTTAGGCCCAGCTGTGCCAAAACTTCTTCGGGAATATCGACCGGATTTTGGGTGATGAAGATCAATCCGACGCCCTTCGAGCGAATGAGCTTGACGACTACCTCAATCTGGTTGAGCAAGGCCTTCGTAGCCTCTTCGAAGAGCAGATGCGCCTCGTCGATGAAGAGCATCAGCTTGGGCTTTTCCAAATCGCCCTCTTCGGGGAAGGTCGCATACACCTCTGCGAGCAGTTGGAGCATAAAGGTTGAAAACAACTTGGGGCGATCCTGGATATCGCTGACGCGCAGTATGTGCACAATGCCTTTGCCGTCGCGCGTGCGCAGCAGGTCTTGTACATCAAAGCTCGGCTCTCCGAAGAAGCGCTCCGCCCCCTGCGCTTCGAGTTCGATGACCTTGCGCAGGATGGTACCCGCTGATACGGCCGAAAAGGTGCCGTATTGGGCGGTGATTTCGGCTTTGCCCTCATCGCTCATCAGATGCTGGAGTAGCTTTTTGAAATCCTTCAAGTCGATCAGCGGAAGATTTTTGTCGTCTGCATATTTAAAGATGACCGCTACGATGCCTTCCTGTACTTCGTTAAGACCGAGGATCTTCGAAAAGAGGACAGGCCCAAACTCGCTAACGGTGGCGCGCAATCGTACACCCGGCTCATCCGAAAGGCTCAAAAACTCCACAGGCGTACCGGCTGCTTCCCATGGTATGCCGATGTACTGATGGCGCTCGTCGATTTTGGGGTGTGGATTGCCCGGCACCGCTATGCCGCTGAGATCACCTTTGATATCCATCACCAGCGATGGGACGCCCTTGCGCGAGAGGTGTTCGGCCAGTATTTGTAGGGTCTTCGTCTTTCCAGTACCCGTCGCCCCCGCAATCAATCCGTGGCGATTGAAGGTGGCCAAAGGCAAACGAACTAAGGCCTTCTCCAATGGACGACCGTCTAACACTGCCGTGCCAAGCACTATAGAGTCTCCCTCAAAGCGGTATCCCTCCTCAATGACTTTCCGAAAGCGTTCTTCCCTTGTCATCTATTTCTGATTTAACGGTGATTCCACTTTTCAATCCTCAATGTATACAATTTTTTATCAAACTTCCAAAAAGCCGTATCGACCTGCGACTCCACCCGCTCTTCGAGGGAGTCGAGCATCAACTCGGCGAAGAAATCAATGCCCGTCAGCCGCTCGACGCTATCCACCGTGACGACGTACTCCCGAAGAGGCCTCGTCGACAGCTCGTTGGGCAATACAAAGGCAATAGCCTGCGGCGGATCTTCTTGATAGTCGAGCACGATTTTATAAAAATGCGAGGGTATACCTACGCGATTACGGCCGACAAAGCGTCGTACCTCGCGTAACACCGGCCCAGTAACGATGTAGAGCATTTCTTTGTCGTAGACCCATTGACGGATTTGCCTTTCCAGTTCGTGCCAGATGCCCGCATTAAAGGCCCGTTTTTGCGGGCTTATGTTGCTCATGTAGAAGCTTTCGCGCATCGTAGTCGTACTATGGGCCATGTCGGCCGCAGGGACGAGGTGCCCGCGCGTGTACCCCGAGCCCTTGTAATCAAAATACGTCGCCGAGCCCGTCTTCACCTTCGGGTCTTCTTCAAACCAGTCGGTGCGGGGGACGTTTTTTTGCTTCAACATGGTGCGCGTCAATACATAGGCCACCCACTCGGCCTGCTCGTACTCCTCGTTATAGCACAGACTAAACCCTTCGTGGTGAATGACAGTGCAGCTGGGCTTAGTAGCCGGCAAGTAAAAGCGCTCTTCGACGGGTACGGTGTAGGGCGTCGATCGATTAAAGAGCTCATTAAACTGGCGCAGCCCGTACCACAACACAACAGCCAGCGCTACGACCATCAAGATCAATCGCCATACGTACCCCGCTGTGGAGCGCTCTCTTCGGCGGTATCGACTTTTGCGGTATGCCAATGGTATCGAGAGATTAGCCACATAGTAAAAAGCCCCTGCAAGATACGCTCACAGGGGCCTCGTTGGTGACCCGGCTGGGATTCGAACCCAGGACCCACGGCTTAAAAGGCCGTTGCTCTACCGGCTGAGCTACCGAGTCGCCGTTGCTTAGCAAAAAAGCGCTGCAAAGATACGCCACTTTGTCCAACTACTCCAATGTCCAAAGTGGATTTTTCTCCTATTATTCAAAACACCAGTCCACGCTGGTGGTTCATCACCACGAGCTTTGGCCAACATCTCCAGCGTCTTCGCTGATAGTGGCATCACTGCAGGATGACGAGCTTCCGAACACACCTTTGACTGCCCTCCTTCCACTGCAGGATATAGGTGCCCTGGGGCAACGATTTCAAGCGAGGGAATGTACTCTTATTGAGCTCCCCTGTCCACCAACGCAGACGCCCCGTTACATCGTACACGCGAAGGGACCTCATCGACGATGCTCGTTCGAAATCGATCGCTATTCCGCCGTTATGAGATTGGAAGGCCAACGCACAAGGTTCCTGCTCCGTTTTATAGGTGTATACGGATCTCCACCGCAGGGCCTCTTCGACAGCGCGTACGGCGTCGATCACTCCGTACCCATAGACATTGTTGGGCACAGCATTCGAAGGTGTGGTACAGCTATCACCCGGGGCGAAATGGGGTATGGCAGTGCGATTGAGAATGGCTTCGATGGTATCGACCTGGCCTGCAAGGCGCGGATTGGCCGAGATCATCAAGGCCACCACACCGGCCACGTGAGGCCCTGCCATGCTGGTACCGCTCCACTTTTGAAGACTGCTGTCGGGCAATTGAGAGAGCACTTCTACACCGGGCGCTGTGATATCGGGCTTGATGCGCCCGCTGCTGTCGGACAATACGGGTCCCTTGCTGCTAAAGGGCGCGATGGAATCATTGGGGCCCAGGGCTCCCACCGTATACGCGGCATCGTAAATCGCCGCCGGCCAACGCACGCTTCCACATCCGCCCTGACCGCTGTTGCCTGCCGACACCACCGGCACAATGCCCGCCATCCGGACGCGTTCGATAACTTGCTCCATGAGGGGTAACACCTCCGATGTACATCCCTCCTGCTCCGGGCATGCCCAACTATTGTTGATGACGTGTGGGGCAAGGCTCGGATCCGGATGTGCTCCATTGAGATCAGTCGGCGCCACAAACCACTCAAAGCATTCGATATACGTGGAGGGCTTGCCCCACCCCCTGTCCATATTGCGACAGCCTATCCACCTTGCCTCGGGCGCTATGCCTATCTTCGCATCGGGGAGCTCTCCCACCATCGTGCCCATCGTGTGGGTGCCGTGGCCGTGGTCGTCACACGGATAGCGCAGACCAAACCCACAGGGATTGAGCGAATCGGCATTGAGCGGATTGACTTCACGCACGGCGTCGTGCCAGTGATAATCGTGAATGACCGTATCCCCCATGTAGCCGGCATATTGCTCTTTAAGAGCAGGCACGTCCCAGTCATAGCCCGTGTCTTGACCTCCTATGCGCACGCCCTGTCCCCTGTAACCCATCCGCCACACCTCGTCGACGCCAATGTGGCGGATACCCCATGGCACGACAGGGGTATCGCGCCATTCCACTGCATCGGAATGGATTTGCACCTCCGACACCCGCCAGGCTCTGTCGAGCAACACCTCCTGTACCTGGGGCAAAACGGCTATTGCCCTTAAAAGCTCGACATTAACCTTAGCCACCACCAGCGGCACAATCCAATATCGACGATAGGACACTCCCTCTGCGGTTAGCAGCTCTTCCGTCTTTTGACATACGCGCTCGGCATGGCTTTGCAACATTTCATACACCATCCGTCCGCGCTCCTCCTTGGTGAGGTATCCCCGCGGCAGTGCAATCGACGTATCTCTATGCACGATGAGCACTTCCGCAACACCATCTTCGGCTAGCGATTGCCATACCGATGGGGCAATCTTCGCCTGGCCGTACCCCTGTGGCATCGTCCCTGCCAGCAAAATTACGATGCAGCACCATTGCCATCCCATTCGTCGGGTCAGTTTTATGCGCATTTAAAATACATTTTACAACGAGGAGGAAAAATACGGCTTCAGAGGCGGATAGAGCTCTTCCAGCTCTTGCACCCGCTTCGTATTGGTCAAAAAACAAATCCTGCGGCCAAAAGGCGTATCGACACGCGACTCCACGCAGGCGACGCGATATGGGCCGAGCAGCTTCCGCAAGCGTATGCAGCCAATCCCTCGCCAATCCAGTTCGATCGTCTTAAAATAGTCGGTAATGACAAACTGCCCCTCGCGCACATCTACCCGCTTTAAAAAGCGAAAAAAGCGATGCATGACCCACAATCCCAGAAAGTACGTCAGGCTAAAGCCCACCTTAAACATCCATGCATCCTCCCACACGGCCCCTTCGGCCAACCAGAGCGCCACCGTCCATGCACCAAAAAACACCGTGTAAAACACAGTGACAAAAAACTTGAGGTAGAGCGTCAGCGACGAAGACAATTGCATCACCTATGGATTTTGAGCCCCACGCTTGCGATACACCACGACCGAAACGTATATGCTCAGCTCGTAGAGCAAAACGAGGGGCATAGATATGAGAATCTGCGTGATGACATCGGGAGGTGTGATGATAGCTGCCACGATCAATATGAGGACGATGGCATGGCGACGATAGCGACGCATAAAATCCGGCGTGACCACTCCAATCTTGGACAAAAAGTACACCACCAGCGGCAGCTGGAAGAGCACCCCTGCTGGCAAGGTCACCATCACAACGGTATTGACAAACGACGACAACGTCACCGTGTTGGCTATGACATTGCTCAAACTATAACCCGCCAAAAAGCTCACTGCCAGGGGCAAAATCACAAAGTATCCGAAGAGTATTCCCAACAAAAAGAGCACCGATGCAATGGATACCACGTGACGCGTCACGCGGCGTTCGTGCTCGAGAAGGCCCGGCTTGACAAACTTCCACATTTCATAAAACACATACGGAAAGGCAGCTATAAAACCCACGACAAGCGACACTTTTAAGTGCATATAAAATTGCTCTCCGAGCTTCTGGGTGAAGACCTCCAACTGCTTTGGGCCCTCACACAACAACCCAGCCCATTGGCAAAAGAGCCGATACGAGATAAACGACTTGCGCGACGGGCCGAGGATGAGCCTATCGAAGATAAAGTCACTCATCAAAAAGGCCAGCACAGCAAATATCGCTATGGCGATGAGGCTGCGTATGATATGCCAGCGCAACTCCTCGAGATGCTCCAAAAACGTCATCTCATCCGGCGACTTTGCTGGCATGACACAGATGCGTTGTTTGCTGCAAAGCTACAACATTTCCCATCGCCTTGACTCCACACCACCAATCCTCGGCCAAAATCGCTATTTTACACTAATATTGCGCCAAATTCGCCCCTATGGAGCTATTGCTGTACTCCTTACTACTCATCGCTTCCCTTTCCGTGCTAATCAAATCGGCTGATTTTTTCGTCGAAGGGGCCAAGGATATCGGCATTAAGATGGGCATCTCCCCTTTTGTCATCGGTGTCACTGTCGTAGCTCTGGGCACCTCCCTCCCCGAGCTGGCCACCTCTATTTCGGCCGTACTCAACGACACCTCCGAAGTCGTCATCGCCAACGTCGTCGGCTCCAATATCGCCAACTTGCTCGTCGTCATCGGCATCGCTGCCATCATTTCCAGGCGCTTGACCTTCGAGTACAAGGTGCTCGATATTGATCTGCCGCTGCTCTTTATTTCATCCCTGTTGATGTACCTCGTCCTCTTAGACCGCGACTTGTCCCTTTCTGATAGTCTGCTCTTCCTCTTCGGCTTTGTGATATTCATGCTCAATTCCGTCACATCAGGTGCGTACAGCTACAAAGTCGAGCCCCGTCTTCAGCGCAAGGCTTGGTGGTATGTCATAGGCGGCAGCATATTGATATGGCTGTCTTCGGAGTACACCATTGTAGCCATAAAAAAGCTCTCCATGCTCATGGGCGTGCCCACTGATCTGATTGCCGTCACCGCCGTTGCGCTCGGCACATCGCTGCCCGAAGTGATGGTCAGTGTTATGGCCGCTACCAAAGGCCAAAACGCCATCGCCGTAGGCAATGTCTTGGGCTCCAACATCTTCAACACCTACTTCGTCACCACCATCCCTTCCTTTCTGGGCAAACTGAAAGTCTCCGACGCCTTTATACATTTTCACATACCCTTTATGGTCGGCATGACCGTCGTCTTTGCCGTCATTTCACTTACCCGACGAATCTCTCTCTGGGAGGGCTGTATGCTGATCGCCTTCTACATCTATTACCTCAGTCATATAATGAATGAAATCCAGTGACGTTTAGTTAGCATGTGGTATGAAATCGTGCGCCGCCTGAAGATGCGCCTGTCCCCAATGGGCATAGTGCTCTTACTGTCCACAGCATATACCGCACATTCGCAAGCACCCGTACTTTATTATCCCTTCGACAGATGCGTGCTCGACGATTCACTTCACCGCCATGCCCCTGTGGATACTGTGGGTGCGGTATCGTGTGTCTGTGCAGCTCAGGGGGACGGCATCGCTGTAGACGGTGCTGGGCAGGTACTGCTCTTCGATAGCGCCATCGGTCAGGTGTTGTCGGGTGATTTTACCCTCTCGTTTTACTTCCAACTCTATCAGCCGCTCGGCACCAATCTCATCACCATCCTCACCAACGAAGACAGCTGTCTGCGCGATAGCTCTTTCCGCATCCAGTACGATCAGCTGAGTAGGCGCGTCGAAGTGTTGAGCATCATTCACTCGTCCAATATCGTTCGCCTCAGTGCCCCCTTAGATCCCACGCGCTGTTGGCACCACATCGTCATCACCCGAAAAAACGTCGAATTTGCCCTCTACATCAACGGCGCCCTGCTCGACCGAACCGTCTATACCGGAGGTGTCGTCATACCAGTGCGCTCCGATCAACCATTTTATACCGGAAAAAATCCCTGCAACACAGCCGACTTCCGCGGTATTATCGACGATGTACGCCTCTACAACACGGCTTTAGACATCAAAGCCGTGCGGACGCTATATCACCCCATCAATGCGATTGTGACGCCCGATACCTTTCTCATCAAGGGCACTACGCTCATACCCCAAGTGCGCCACCGGTGTGTACGCCAGTTCAGCTGGGCGCCAGCCGCATACGTGTCCGACCCCTCAGAGGATATGCCCGAGCTCATGCCCGATACGAGCACCACTTTTGTACTTCGCATGGAGGAAGATCGCTGCACCGGCTACGACAGCTTGTTCATCCAAGTCATCGACACTGCCGATGTCCGATGTCAGCGCCTACTCCTGCCATCGGCCTTTACCCCCAACGGCGATGCACTCAACGACCGCTACGGCATCAGCAATTTCTATATCGTCGAACAGCTGCACTTCTTTCAGATCTTCGATCGGTGGGGCAACGTCGTCTTTCACACCACAGACAAAAACGCCACTTGGGACGGCACCTTTCAGGGCAAAGCCCTCAATCCCGGCACCTACGTCTACAAAATCTCCTACCGCTGCGCCGGCAAAGACTACCTCGCCAGTGGGCACTTCTATCTGTTGCGTTAATCTATTGCTCTTCGTGCCAAGTGATTTGTAGAGGCTCGGCCTTGCGATACAGCCTTTCATGCTGTACTTTTGCATGAAATCGTACCACTTATGGAAGAGCAGGGATACGTCAAAATGCAGGTCAACGACGGCCTGGGCATCATTGAGTTTTTTCACCCAGCCCACAACGCCCTGCCGGGCAAGCTCCTCAGCCAACTGGCGCAAGCCGTCAAAGAGGCCGATGTCTCAAGCGAAATACGAGTCGTTCTCCTCAAGAGCGGAGGCAATCGCACTTTTTGTGCAGGTGCCAGCTTTGACGAACTTCAAGCAATTCGCACTCCCGAAGAGGGAAAGGCTTTTTTTATGGGCTTTGCGCGCGTCATCCAAGCGTGCCGACAGTGCCGAAAGATCATCATCGGCAGAGTACAGGGTAAAGCCGTAGGCGGCGGTGTCGGCTTAGCAGCCGCTACCGACTACTGCCTCGCCACCCGATACGCTGCCATTCGCCTCAGCGAGCTGGCCCTCGGTATCGGCCCTTTCGTCGTAGGCCCTGCCATCAAGCGCAAGATCGGACTCAACGCCTTTACCGCCCTCTGCCTCCAACCGCATCAGTGGCAGTCGGCCGAATGGGCTGCCCATCACGGCCTGTACCAGAATGTCTACCCCTCGACCGAAGCACTCGACGAAGCCATCGACCAGCTCGCCGAGCAACTCCTACAGTACAACCCCGATGCCCTCGCCCACATCAAAGAAATGCTCTGGTACGGAACAGACGAATGGAACACTTTGTTAGAAAAGAGAGCGGAAATCAGTGGCGCGCTCATCCTCTCCGATTTCAGCCGCCACGCCATCCAACGCATTAAAACCAAGTCAAAGTGAACAGCAATACCTCTATAACGGCCACTATACCACGCACCACCCTTCTCCGCGCCTACGAACTGCTGGTCACCGCCCGTCAAATGGCTCAGCTCTATGAAAAGCACCGCCACATCACCTCTAAATACGTCCATGCCACCTCTTCGGGGCACGAGCTACCGCAGATTGCCCTCGGCATGCAGCTGTTGCCCCAGGATTTTGTCTCTCCCTATTATCGCGACGACGCATTGCTCCTATCCATCGGCATGACTCCCTACCAACTCATGCTCCAGCTTTTGGCCAAGCGCGACGATCCCTTCTCAGGTGGGCGGACCTACTACAGCCACCCAAGCCTCAAAGACAAAGACAAGCCCAAAATCATCCACCAATCCTCCGCTACGGGCATGCAGTCTATTCCCGCTACTGGCATTGCCTTGGGTCTACACTACCGCCAACGCCAAAATTTGCCTATCGATAGTCCACCACCCATTGTGGTGTGCTCCTTAGGCGACGGTAGCATGACCGAAGGCGAGGTCTCCGAAGCCCTCCAAATGGCTGCCCTCAAATCACTGCCCATTCTATTTTTCGTACAAGACAATCAGTGGGATATTTCCGCCTACCGCGACGAAGTACGCGCCATGGACGCCCACGAATACGCTCGCGGATTTAAAGGCATCGAAGCACACAGCATCGACGGCACCGACTTTGAAGGCTGCTATCTAACTCTACAGCAGACCATCGCGACCATGCGTGAGGAGCGCAGACCATTCTTGCTGCACTTTCGCGTCCCCCTCCTCAACCATCACACCTCGGGCGTGCGCATGGAATGGTACCGCGATGATCTGGAAGAAGCTCAACAGCGCGACCCCTTGCCTAAATTCGAACAATTCCTCCTCGACCAGGGCATCGATGGCGATACGCTGACCCAAATCAAAAAGGATGCTCATACCCGCATCCAGCGCGACTTCGACCGCGCACTACGAGCCGAAGACCCCAAGCCCGAAGACCTACACCAACACATCTACGCGCCAACTCCCGTACGCGAAGAGACAGGTATCCGCCAGCCCACCGACGGAGAGGAATACCCCATGGTCGACTGTGCCCTGCATGCCATCAAGCAAATCCTCCAATCCCATCCCGAAGCGCTCGTCTACGGTCAGGATGTCGGACGCCGATTGGGAGGAGTCTTTCGCGAGACAGCCTCGCTGGCGAAGACCTTTGGAGACGATCGCGTCTTTAACACGCCCATCCAGGAGGCGTTTATCATCGGCAGCACGGTCGGCATGAGTGCCGTCGGCCTCAAACCCATCGTCGAAGTGCAGTTTGCCGACTACATCTGGCCGGGACTCAACCAGCTGTTTACCGAAGTGAGCCGATCGTACTACCTGTCCAACGGCAAATGGCCCGTATCCATGGTCTTGCGCGTGCCCATAGGAGCCTACGGCTCCGGGGGGCCGTACCATTCCTCTAGCGTCGAGACCGTCGTCACCAACATCAAAGGCATCAAAGTGGCCTACCCCAGTAACGGGGCAGATCTCTTCGGCCTGCTCAAGGCCGCCTTTGAAGATCCCAATCCCGTCGTCATCTTCGAACACAAGGGCCTGTACTGGTCGAAAGTGCCGGGCACGGATCGCGCACGCAGTGTATTGCCCTCGCCGGACTATCGCGTACCCCTCGGCAAAGCGCGCATTGTCCACACGCCAAAAGATAGTGATGACAACTGCCTCTCCGTCATCACGTACGGTATGGGTGTGCACTGGGCCCTCAACGCCATTGCCGACTCTTTTGAAGATCACGTGGAAATCGTCGACTTGCGCAGCCTCCAACCACTCGACATGGAGACCATCATCGCCTCAGTCCGACGCTGCCACCGCTGCTTAGTCATCACCGAAGAGCCCGTCGACAACTCCTTCGCGCAAAGCCTTGCCGCACGCATACAAGAACACTGCTTCGAACACCTCGATGCCCCCGTGCGCACCATCGGCTCGGCCAACACGCCGGCCATACCACTCAACGAAATGCTCGAAAAAACTATGCTCCTCAACGCCGAAAAGGTGCGCACCCACATCGACGAGCTCCTGCGGTACTGAACTCCCACGATTTTATACTCTGCCTATAACATGTCGAGCTCAAGGCGAGCTACCTCCGATGCCCGACTGATGTCCCATGGCGGGTCAAAGGTCAAATGCAGGTGTACGTCTTTGACGCCCGGTACTTGGTAAATCTTCTCCTGGACCTCCATGACCAAGCTGTCGGCCACAGGGCAATTGGGCGTGGTCAAGGTCATAACGATGCGCACTACGCCGTCATCCGTCACATCCAGCTCGTAAATCAAACCGAGCTCATAAATGTCGACCGGCAACTCGGGATCACGCACCGTCTTTAAGACCTCTATGATGCGCTCTTTTAAATCAGCTGCCATGCTCAAGCCGTTTTGTAAGCTAGAGCGTATTGTTGAATCCGCTTTAAGATGGCGCTCAAGCCGTTGGCGCGCGTGGGTGTAAGATGTTGCGCCAAGCCTGTCTTCTCCACAAAGGTCGGACGAAAGGCCAAAATCTCCTCGGGCGTATGTCCGGAATACAAGCGCGCAATCATCGCCGCTATGCCCTTCGGAATGATGGCATCGCTGTCCGAGCGAAAGACCAACACCTCACCCACCTTCTCCGCCTTAAGCCATACCCTCGACTGACATCCCTTGACGAGGAGATCATCGGTCTTCTCCGCTTCCGAAAGCCCCTCCGACTCCTTTCCCATGTCGATGATGAATTGGTACTTATCCATCCACTCATCAAACATGTTTAAATCGTCGATGAGCTGTTGTTCCTTTTCCGCCAAACCCATCCTCTGGACTTCTGGCATGATCAATCGATTTAACCGGTTAGTATTTGGAGGCTTCGCTTGAGCGCATCGGCGCAATACTCCACCTCTTCCTCCGTATTGTAAAATGCCAGAGAAATGCGCACGGTTCCCTTCAATCCGAGTTTTTTCAAATAAGGCTGTACACAGTGGTGGCCAGCACGCACAGCCACGCCCATCTGATCCATCAACACGGCCAGATCATAGTGATGTACGTCGGGAGCATATACCGACACGATGGGGTCGTAGCTGCCACCTTCGTGTCCCAGTAGGCGGATGCCATCCAACTTACGGAGGGCGTCAATGGCGACGCGCAAGAGGTGTTGTTCGTATGTGAGAGCTTCTTCCCAGTGGATAGATTCCAAAAATCGCAGGGCAGCACGAAACCCCGCAGCACCTGCCACATGAGGGGTGCCCGCCTCGTACTTGTACGGCGCTTGTGCGTACGTGACACTTTGATAATCCACCTCGTCGATCATACCTCCGCCGAAACGAAAGGGCGGTAGCAGATCGTGCCACTTCTTGCGAATGTAGAGCACCCCGATGCCCATTGGGCCGTACAACTTGTGGGACGAAAAGGCGTAAAAATCCAGTCCGAGCTTGTCGATGTCTACCCGATGATGGACGATGCCCTGTGCACCATCGACCATCACGGGCACCTCGTATTGGCGCGCCACCTCCGCCATGCGCTCGACGGGCAAGACCCTCCCTGTCAGATTGGATGCATGCGTCACGGCGAGCAGGCGCGGCCGATGGCGTTCGATGTGCTCTACCAAGGCA
>JALWKB010000091.1 GCA_026996805.1 Saprospiraceae bacterium
CGATATTCCGGTCTATGATGTGGCACTGATTGCTCTTCGCAGAGCGCCGGGATTTGCCTGTGTCGAATCAAGTCTTTATACGTTCATGCGGTATGAAGAGCGGGACAATTTCTTCATAACCGTCTGCAATCAGGGGGCTCAGCCAGTAGAAAACGTCGAGGTAATCGGATATATACCCGATGGCATGTACTTCGACCCGACCTCCAATCCGCAATGGCACTGGGATCCTCTATCGCGAACGGCAATCTATCTGCTATCCAAACGCATTTATCCCGGGCGTTGTGAAAGCCTACGCATTGAGCTCAAAGCGCAGCCGGGTAGCGATTGGACGAGTTACTTCGAAATTGCCTCCTTTACTGACACGCTCGGCGGTAGGCCGAGTGATATCGACAGTCATCCCGACAGCGATAAAGACAACGACGGCGGTGGTGTGCCGCGAGGGCTCACTGATAATGAAAACAGAGGACACGGCCAAGCCCAGCCGGGCGAGGATGACCCCGCTGGTGACGAAGACGATCACGATCCCGTCTACGTATCCGCGCTCGATTTGGCCCTGCGCAAAAAGATGATTCCCTATCAGGCCAACGTACAAGTGGGATCCGTCATTCGCTATCGCATCAGCGTGTACAATCAGGGAAGTGCACCGTGTTATGAGTGCATACCTGAATACAACAATCCTTTGGGGAGCAGTTTTACTCTAACAAAAGAAGTATTTGAACAACAATGCCCACAGATGCGCGTCACCATCGTCGACTATGTGCCGGAGGGCTATGTCTTTGATCCGGCGCTCAACCCAGGCTGGACTATGACGCCCAAGGGACCGATGTACACCTATACGGGGTATCTATCCCATGGCGATAGCTTTAGTGTGGAGATAAAACTGCGGGTCCAGATGCCTCAGGATCCGGACATATACTCTTGGATCAATTATGCGGAAATCTACAGTATTGAGTTGCCGTGTCTGGATTGTAGAAATGGCCTCGATACTACGCGGTGGTTGTCTATATCTCATTTCGAATCCGACAGTCGTCCGGGCTCCAATGCTCCGCATGAGCAGAGCGTCATGCCGGGCAGCTATATGGACGACATGATCACGGGAGATTACCTCCACAAAGGAGAAGATGAAGACGATCACGATCCTTCTTCATCCGCCGTGTATCCCAAGCTTGGCGACTACGTGTGGTACGATTACGACGGCGATGGTGTCCAGGATCCCGACGAGCCGGGTGTGGAGGGCGTAATCGTCCGCGTATGGGATAGCACAGGTGCACTCGTAGCGGTGGACACCACCGATGCCAATGGATACTACCTCTTTGATCTGTTGATGTTTGATGAGTCGTACTACTTGACCTTTGAACCTCCAGCGAGCATGCAGCAGATGGATTGGACCTTGCCCGACGCGACGATGGAGGCAATGGACAGCGATGTGGATTCCTTGGGTCAAGGCCCAGCAGTGACCTTACAAATTGGGCAGATCTATATGGATTACGATGCCGGAATGGTAGGGCTTTCCAGTCTCGGTGATTATGTCTGGGAGGACGTCAACGGCGACGGCATCCAACAGCCCGACGAACCCGGTCTGCCCGGTGTAACAGTGTATCTGTATGCCGCTGACGGCAACCTCGTAGCAGTGACGGTCACCGATCCACAAGGCCATTACGAGTTTACGGACATTGTGCCGGGCGATTATTATTTGAAATTTGACGTGCCGGCAGGGTGGTCGATCACCAAAGCCAATCAGGGTACAGACGATCAAATGGACAGTGATGTCGACGGAGGCCATGGTTTTGCTACGACTTCGATGTTTTCGGTACCACCGCTGATGGTAGACATGTCTTGGGATCTCGGGCTCTACCGCTGTGCAAAACTCGGCGATGTCGTTTGGCTGGACTTAGATGCCGATGGAGTACAAGATCCCGGTGAAAACGGCATCAACGGTGTGCGCATATCCATCTATGATGCCCAAACGGATAGGCTGGTGAAGGTCGTCTACACTCGTGGCCATCCCACGATTGCGAGTAATGATGGATACTGGGAGGTGTGCCTGCCGCCAGGGCAGTATTACATCAAAGTGCGCATGCCCAATGGCATGGTCTCCACCTTGCCGCATCAGGGCAGGGATAGAAACTATGATTCCGACCTCGACCACAGCAATGGATCGAATAGCTCTCACGCAGTAGAGCTTGAAAGTGGGGATGTGCGCGATGATATCGACGTAGGCCTTTACCTCGAAGCGCGCGTCGGCAATTTCGTCTGGTTTGACGCCAATGAAAATGGCCTTCAAGACGCCGGTGAGCCTCCCGTGAAAGGCGTGATCGTACGCGCATACAACGAACAACATCAGATGATCTGCGAGACCACCACCGACCACAAAGGGGAATACATGCTGAAGGGAATTCCTCCACGGCGGTGCTATTTGAAGTTTATCCCACCCGCGGGGTACGCATTCACGAACGGACCGTCGCTGAGCGATGATACGCGCAATAGCGATGTGACCAATCGATACGGCACCGGTACGACCGATTTGGTCGACGTCCGAGCCGGTGAATACAATCCCCATTACGATGTCGGCTTGGTCTACGGAGTACTGGCTGTGGAGATCAAGCGATTTACCGGTTGGCATGAAATGGATCACAACGTACTCCAATGGGAGCTCTTCGATCAAAAAGACCTGTTGAGTTATGCCTTGGAGCGACGCCATCAATCGGAAGAGGAATTTACCACTCTTCGAGAGTGGCGTGGTGATACCTGTCTCCAACGATGTAGCTACGACGACTACGACATCGGTCGAGAAGGCCTCTACATCTATCGACTGAAGATGCGCGAGCGCAATGACAAGATAAATTATTCCGAAGAGGTGCGTATCTACGTGCCGGGTCAAACCAATGAGGGTGTTTTGAGTGTCGAGGTACGTCCCAATCCCGTCAAGGATAGGGCAACTATTTACCTCTATACCAGCCGTGAAAGCCGCCTCACGATAGATCTATTCAATACCAAAGGCAAACGCGTGTACCACACCTCTGAAGAGCAGTTTTTCAAGGGAAGTAGGGTGCTAACCATCCCGGTGCGATACCTGCCCGTTGGGGTCTATGAATTGCGTGTCAGCAACGGTAGTCAGAACCGTACCGTTCGACTCATCATCCAACGATGACGATGAGCAAAAGCGAAAAAGTGGGTTAAGTACAGGTGGTTGGAAGGCGGGTGTTGTGCCCGCCTTTTTTGTCTTGTGTTGTACCATTTTATACGGTGAAAAATCGTCTCTTTATAGGGATATCTTAGTGGTAGCGTTTTACACTTTACGAGGTGTTTATACGGCTAATCTGTTTTCATCGCCAACGTGTACAGCAAAGAGCGACTATATCAAGTCTTAGGTTCGGCAGTCGAGTGGTTGACCCATCCCGAAAAGGTATTGTATAAAACAAAGGGCTACACCAAACTGGAGCTGGCAGAATACTATTATCGGATCTACGATTTCATACGAGCCCGCAGAGCGGGTCGCCCAGTGATACTCAAGCGATTTGTGGACGGTTGGCCCGGTACCGCATTCTTCCAGCGCAACAGACCTGCAGGTGCACCTGATTTTATTCGTTCGGTTGAGCTGGGAGTACACAAAAAGGCGGAATACATCGTAATAGAGGAGCTACGCGATCTGTTGTATTTGGTCAATATCGACACGCTGGAGTTGCACGTAATGGCCGTTCGGGCTCCGCATTTTTACCGTCCTGACTTTGTGATATTCGATCTTGACCCGCCGTGGGAGGAGGGGTATAAAATCGAAGATGCTTTTCGAGCTTCGGTAGAGGTGGGGTTCGTCTTGCGCGATATTTTAAAAGCGTACGGTTTTAACCCCTATGTGAAGACCTCGGGTAAGAAGGGCGTACACATCTTCTGTCCCATTCGGCCGCGATACAGCTTTCAGCAAGTGTTTGGGGCGGCGTTTAGGATTGCGGAACAAACCATGAAGAAGGTGCCGAACACCACCACGGAGCGTCAGCGGGAAAAACGACAGGGGCAGTTGTTGATCGACGTGTATCGCAATCATCCGATGCAATCGGTCGTAGCGCCCTATAGTACGCGTGCTACCGATGAGGCTACGGTGAGTATGCCCTTGCCTTGGGAGGAGTTGGCCGTGCTCACATCTCCGGTGGAATTTACGATTGCTTCTGTGCCGCGATGGCTTGCCGAGCGAGGTGATGCATGGCGGGAAATCGATCGGATGTGCACACCCATACCTCAGGAGTTGCTACCCTGAGAGCAAACTCGCTCAAGGGGAAAGTCTTCCGCCCCTGCGTGTGATCGCGATCGACGTGAAGAGGATTAGTAGTCGTACGTCTTGTAGAAGCAGAATTTTAAGATATCAAACATAGTGACGATGCCGAGCAGATGACGGTCTTCGTCGACGATGGGCACTGCTTGAAAGAGGTGTTCTAAGAAGAGTTCGGCGGCGGAGCCTATTTTGTCATCGGGACCTAAGACGGCGAGGTGTGTGGTCATGATTTCGCTGACGGGTATATCGGCGTATTCGGCAGGGGACATCTCTAGTTTGAACAAGTCCCATGTGGTGACCAGGCCGAGGAGTACGTTGTTCTCATTGACGATGGGCAGGTGGTGGATTCTATACGTGCCGAGTATCTCTCTGGCCTTTTTGAGTGGCGTATCGGGAGCGATGGTGATCAGCTCCGTGGTCATGATTTCTTTTAGCGGTTCGTTCATGGATGGCAATTTTGGACAAAAGTAAGGAATTTTACTTGTTGGACAAACG
>JALWKB010000092.1 GCA_026996805.1 Saprospiraceae bacterium
GTCGATTCTCTTCGCTATCGCATTGTGCGTCGGTTGTCATACGGATGAAATCGCACAGTCCCCACCAACGGATGAGGTGCACCGGAGCTGGGATGCGATGTTGCAGAAATACGTCGATGCGAAGGGCTGGGTGGCCTACGGGCAATGGATGGAGGAAAAAGACCGCCTCAAGGCCTACCTCGACACACTTGCGCAATTTGTTCCCGACCGCCACTGGGATCGCCACCGTGCCATGGCCTTCTGGATCAACCTGTACAATGCCGCTACAGTGTACGCCATCCTCCAACACTATCCCGTCAAGAGTATTCGCGAGATCGACAATGGTCGCGTGTGGAAGCGCAAATGGATACGCGTCGGCAGTAAAAAACTCAGTTTAGATCAAATCGAGCACACGCATTTGCGCAAAAAGTACGGCGATGCGCGCATCCACTTTGCCGTCAACTGCGCTGCGCGCTCCTGTCCGCCGCTCTGGAACCGAGCCTTTACCGCCGACCAGCTCGACCAACAGCTCGAACAGCGCACCCGTGCTTTTATCAACGATCCGACCTACAATTTCATCCGCCCAGATAGCATCCGCATCTCGAAGATCTTCGACTGGTACCGCGGCGACTTCGGCGATCTCATCGACTACCTCAACCGATACAGTGCGACACCCATTCGCCCCGATGCAAAGATTTCCTTTTACGAGTACGATTGGTCCCTCAACGGCAATTAAAGGCTACCTGATACGGGGCACACCGCTATGCTTGCACCCTCGACAAGGACAAGACGCGAGGGGCAAGCAACGACGGTTTTATACAATACTTCAACAAAAAGCCTACGCTGGCCTATGCGACACCATGTGGTCGCTGTATGAATGCGCGCGAGCACCCGTTGCGCCGCATTATCGGACGATCAACACACTGCCCTCGGCCATGCGTCGCCCTGCAGCATCCATTATGACGATGTGGTATAGGCCCTCCGACCAAGAGCGCACATCTAAACGCAGATTGTCCTCACGGGCACGGATGGCCTCAAGGACCATGCGTTGACCCACACTGTTGTAGACGGCTGCGTAGCGCGGGAAATCGGACAACTTCGGAAGATGTACGGAGATCTGGTCAGCGGCAGGATTGGGATACACCTCAAGCGTCGGGATGCGCTCGTCGTATAGCTCTTTTGTTGAGATACTCATTGCTTCTATTGCGACATCGTCGATAAACACGGCATCGACTCCCCTCAATCGCCCCAGCTCGAGCTCCTGGAATGCGGTGTGGAGCGTAAAATGCTCGGTGGAGACGACAAATTTATGGGTCTCGGGAAGGGGTAATTTTACCAGTGTCTCCTGCAGATTGGGCAGTCCGTAAATAAACGTATCTAAGTAGATCGTATAGACGTCACTCATGTCAAAATCGTGAATGATGATGCGACTGATGACCTGGTAATCCTTCTCGACTTCATCGTATTCGGACCGTTCGGCCCTGTTGTGTACGAGGTTGAATCGGAAATGCCAGTCTTCGCGCTGGAATGACTCTTCCGGCCGAACGACACACCAGGTAGCCGACGCGGTATTGGGATTGTTGAAGTAAAAGCGCTTTAGCGCATCACATGGCTGGACAAAATAATCACTGATATCAGACACCCTTGCAATGGCCAATGCCGAATCCTGACGATCAGAGCGCAATGGGTGGGGTATGTAACCAAATTCTAATCCGCTTTCAGAGGAAATATTTACGGTGTAATCCTCCTTGTTGTTGGTGAAATCGTTGGCGTATCCCTTGCTGACAAAGCGGCTGATGGTCTTTCTATATTCAAAAGTATCGTTGTCGGGGTCGGTATCCCCTTCTGCTCGGAGGACAAAGGTAATGGAATTTTCGCCCGGGCGCAGCGGAGCTGTGATATATGCAGCTGCTATTAGCCCAAAGCCGTAGTCGAATATTAAATCGGGGATGATGGCTACAGAGTCCCAGCGACCGTCCATGTGATAATACAACATGATACTCGTTTGTAAATCAAAAGACGGGCAGGTATTGTCCACGAGGCTCAATGTTATCACTTTTGAGATCACGGTGTCTTTTTCGAGGCAAAGGTCGTTGAAGATATTGCCCACGCTTACAAGTGACAGATCCGCCTCTTCACCGCGATCTTGAACGTAAAAGTTGAGCGACGAGGCGTTGTTGGTTGGATTGTCGTCGGAAGGTAGTACAAACGAATAGACCAATATGCGGAATACCTTGTCCTCGCTGAAATCGTACGGATGGTCGATTTCAATGAGGACGCTATCACCGGGGAGAAGGTCTTTTGGTATTTGGACCGTCTCCGTGGTGATGGTATCTTCGTTTTCGACGATGTCGATGTCTAAAGCCGTCGTAGCAGCTACGGTATCCAAACCGCGGTTGTACAACATGAGCCGTGCGGGGAGGACTACACTCGGACATACCAAATAAAAGTCAAAGATTTCATCTTTGTCTTCGGGAGGCAAAGCCATAATGGCAAGGTCGTGGTGAACATCCACCTTTTTGGTGGGGCTGAGGCCTACGGCCTTCCACGCTTCGATGACGGCTGCTACTTCGGGACTAGACTCTCCGAAGAGGTCTTTGGCTGCGTCGATGCTGGCATTGACGGCATCTTGGTAGTTAGATGTGGAGATGAGATAAGAGGTGTGCATGTGGAAGACGATTTTCATGGCCTTGTCGATGCCGATGGCAGGCACGTCGTACGACACCCCGGCTTCGTTGACACCGGACTCGCCTTCACTGAGAAGGTAAAACCAGAAGTTGGATACACCGCTGGTATTGTGTACGCGATTTTGCCAGTACTTGCCGCGGTAATACTTGGGGTTGTTGTAGTCATTGGGATTTTGCATCGAGCGAATGGGTTGTGCAGTACCGCCTTCGACAATGGCTTCACCAATGATCCAGGAGAAATACTCCCTATCGGCATACCACTCGAGGGCCTTGCCGAGGATATCGCTAAAGCTCTCGTTGAGTCCACCGGGCTCATCGGCATAGACCAGATCGGAGGTAGCGTCGATAAAGCCGTGTCCAAACTCATGGCCGACGACATCGATCGACGTGAGCGGGCCATAGCCTTTGCAGTTGCCTTCGCCAAAACGCGCTTGCCTATCCTCTCCTGACCAGCTCGCATTGACCCAATTGCGGTATTGCCATGGATGTACGATAGCGGTCATGCGCCCGCCCTTGCCGTCGTAACTCTGCCAGCCAAAACTATCCAGAAGATAATCATGTAGGGCTTGCATGCCAAACATCACATCGACCGGCGTACTGAGCCCTTCGTACTTTGCCCAATTCTCCTTGTCCGCACTGGTGTACACTTCATACCAAAAGCCGTCGATGACCTCGATGACAGTACCTCGTGAAGAATCGAGCAGACGGTATTGGTCCGGTGCTACGGAGTCGATGTGAATCGTGCGCGTACCGTGGTACCGAGTGCTCACCTCCACGGGAATCCCCACACTGTGGGTCAACGGTATGCTGCGAATGGCCTTGTTGGTATGCGCATCGATATAGAGCAGCTCATTTCGCTCGGGATACAATGCATCTTCAATCTTCACTTCCCAAGCCAGTAGCCATCGGCCCTCACGAGCAGGATAGCCCGCCTGCATGATGACCAGTCGAGGAGCGGACACCCTAATGGCGGACTCTTCCGATGCATCGCCGTGTGCGCGGTATTTGAGTGCGTAATAAGCTCGGGCCGCAAGACGGACCATAGCCTCGGTCGATGTGGGACGCGTATCGATTTGGAGGTTTCGAACGCGATATCCATTGACGCGATGCACTCGACCGTTATAAAGGTGCAGTATAAACTCGGCTCCCAATATCGGAATACCTCGGTAGTGTTGGCGGTAGCGACGATGTGTCCATCCACGCTGATCGGTGTAGCTGCGCAGCTCCTTGGCCTGGATATACCTCTGCGGGTGCCATGCCCTCATAGCGTCGTCCATCCACTCTTCAACGGTGGGCGCAGAGGGATAGCTCTCCCACTGCGGTAGAACCTGCACCTGTCCAAACGCCAGGAAGGGCATTCCCAAACACAGCAATGCGAATTTGTACAGTGTTTTCATATGCACATGGTTTTATTGTTCCCAATATCTAATGGTATGTAGACATCTGCACTTTACCGCTTAAAGATAGAAAAAATTGCGTATATCGCACTTTTTCATTTTTGCTCTGGTGCATTTTATCACAACATCACATCGCTTACAGCATCTATACGTACAATGTAGCCAGATAGATTGGCCAGAGACGCGAGTTTCTTATTGCCTAAGGACGTCTAAGGGCCTTGCTCTATTTTTGTACGGGCGATTTTTAAGATATTTTTATGAATTTTCCAGATCGGTATGAAATCGTACTTCTCCACGCAAGGGATTGAAAAAGAGCTGGTCGTAGAGCTGATGTGCTTTCCCCCCATTGCACTTTTTCTACTGTGGAGGGAGCGCATGCTCATAGTGGATCGCCATGAGCACTATCAAAAGCGGAGCTTTCGCAATCGCTATGAGATACTCACCGGGCAGGGGCGTTATATGCTCAGCATTCCGCTGCGCAAGGGCAAACACCAAGGACAGCGCATCACCGAGGTGCGCATAGCCTACGACCGACCGTGGATACACAAACACCTGCACACCATACGCTCGACTTATGGGCGAGCACCGTATTTTGAAATCTACTTTCCCACGCTGGAACAACTCTATCGCTCCTGCCCTTCCCACCTCTTCGAATGGAATCTCAATGCCCTGCGATGGTGCATGGACGCCTTGCAATG
>JALWKB010000093.1 GCA_026996805.1 Saprospiraceae bacterium
GCTTCGTATAGGCGTGGATGAAACGCTGACGCGCCTCCTGGCGGGCATAGCTGCGCACCAGCTCGTCGGTGATCTCTTCGGCAGGAAGGTCGCCCTGCATTAAGTCGCGGCGTATCCGCTCCAGCTGCCGGGCATCCGTGAGGTATCGCTCTTCGTACGCGCGTACGGCTTGCTCAAAGGCTTCTCGCGTGGTCAGCTGCAATCCTTTGGGTGGTGCAATCTCCATCGGGTGTTGCTGGGCCAGTAACTCGACGGGGCGTACCATGACACTAAGCGTTAGGAACACGAGCAGGGTCAACAGGGGCAGTCCCCCCCCCCCACATACGGGAGGTACTGTGCAGGTGGTGTGTAGTGTGGGCTCGACCATTACGGGAGCCGATCCTCGCTTTAAGATTTACGAACAACATAACTGAAAAGTTTTAAAGTTTAGACATTTGCTACACTCATTCTTCTTGTCTACTGAAGCTGTTGCCCTCCTTAAATCTCTGCCGTCGCCTCAATCGATAAATGCCTGTGTGGTCAAAAGCGTTGCACTAATATACATATTTTTTCTCAATCACCAACTCCATCCGCCAAAAAATGCATTTGTTGCTCCTTTAGACCATTTTTTCTATTTATTATGTACTAAGATTTTCTATTAAGGGTTGCCTGTGTGGTGTATAATTTTTTTCACTTTTGTGGATTGCATCAACGGCATGCCCTCTTGTGCGGCTACAAGGCTTAAGTGTATTCCTCGGACCACAGCGACCACAGAGATTTTTCCACAAAGACCGCAGAGCGCGCACTTTGTGCACTCAATACCATCTCCGTGCTCTTTGTGGTTTCCTCAAACGCTATCTACTATTTCATACCATACTCCTAATAGTCCCTAAACGACGGGGGAGCCCACTGCTCGGCCGTGCTTGTATTTTCCCTTGGATTTGCGGATGCGTACGGCGACGACCTTGTATTCGGGGCAGAGGGTTTCGCGATCAAGGACATCGGAGGTGATGTCGTTGACCATGATGTCGGGATAGTGGAAGGTTGTGCTCAAGATGCCTTCTGGGACGATATCGGACACTGTGGCGGTAATGTCGATTTTGCCGCGTGCGGATTCGACACAGACCCAATCGCCGTCGCGGATGCCGTGTTTCTCGGCGTCTTTGGGGTGGATGTAGAGACGATCTTCGGCCATGAGCTGGCGGTTGGCGGTGCGTCGCGTCATAGCTCCGCAATTGTAGTGATAGAGATTGCGGTTGGTGGTCAGTATGTAGGGGTATTCTTTACCGTGTTGGGTCACTTCGGGAGAGTCTTCGTAGGGGTGGAAGAAGAATTTACCTTTGCCGCGCTTGAAGCTCTGTACGTGGATGATTTTGGAGTCGGTGCCGTCGGGGGCAACGGGCCACTGCAGGCCGTTTTGGCCGAGGCGTTCCCAGGTGACGCCTGCAAAGAAAGGCACAATTTGGCTGATTTCCTCCAGCACGGTTTTAGCGCTGTAAGGCGTAGCCTGCGGGTAGCCCATGCGGTTCATGATATCGATGATGATTTGGCCGTCGGCTTTGGCTTCGCCAATGGGGTCGAGTACTTTTTGTACGCGTTGGATGCGTCGTTCGCCGTTGGTGAAGGTACCTTCTTTTTCGAGAAACGAAGCTCCGGGGAGGATGACGTGGGCATGTTTAGCTGTTTCGGTCATGAAGAGTTCTTGGACGATGAGCAATTCCAGCTTATCTAAAGCCCGTGCTACTTTTTGGCTGTTGGGATCGGTTTGTACGAGGTCTTCGCCGATTACCCAGAGGGCTTTGAGTTTTCCGTCGAGGGCGGCGTCGATCATTTCGGGGATTTTGTATCCCACGTGTGCGGGCACTTCCACGCCGTAAAATGCGCTGTATCGCTGTCGGATTTCGGGATTGGTAACGTCGAGATAGCCGGCGCCTTGGTGTGGTTGGACGCCCATATCAGCGGATCCCTGTACGTTGTTTTGGCCTCGTAGTGGGTTGACGCCTGCGCCGCGCTTGCCGATGTTGCCAGTGAGCATGGCCAGATCCGCTATTTGCATGACGGCGTAGCTCCCTTGGTAGTGTTCGGTCACGCCGAGGCCGTGAAAGCTCATCGCCGGCTTCGAAGTGGCGTACAAGATGGCTGCCTCGCGTACCAAGGACTTATCTACACCAGTGATGCGCTCCATTTGATCGACATCCACCTGGAGGAGCTGCCGCTTGAAGGCTTCGTAGCCCTCGCAGCGCGTGCGCACAAAGTCTTCGTCGACGAGGCCCTCGCTGACGATGTAGTACATCATCATGTTGAGGAGGGCGACGTTGGTGCCCGGCTTGAGCTGAAGGTGATAGGTGGCATAGCGCGTAAGTGGTGTCTTGCGCGGATCGATAATGATGGAGGGCAAGCCTTTCATCAGCTTTTGCCGTATTTTGGCTCCCGTGACGGGGTGGGCCTCGATGGGGTTGGCTCCGATGATGAGCACGCACTTGGTGTAATTGAGATCATCGATAGAGTTGGTCGCTGCACCTGTACCAAAAGTCTGTTGCATGGCGTAGGCCGTCGGAGCGTGGCATACGCGTGCGCAGCCGTCGATGTTGTTGGTGCCGATGACGGCGCGAATAAACTTTTGCATCAGGTAGTTTTCCTCATTGGTGCAACGCGAAGATGAGATGCCGGCAATGGCATCGGGTCCGTACCGCTTTTTGATGTGCATCAGGCGGTCGACGATAAAATCGTAGGCCTCGTCCCAGCTTACTCGTTGAAACACGCCGTCTTTCTTGATCATAGGATAGCGCAGCCGATCGGGGTGATTGTAAAACCCAAAGGCGTAGCGTCCTTTGAGGCAGGTATGTCCGGCGTTGACCTCGGCATCGTAGGGAGCTTGGATGCTCTTAATCTCGCCGTTGACGGTATGCACTTCTAAATTGCAGCCGACGCCACAATAGGTGCAGACCGTTCGGACTATTTTGCCGCGATTAGCCAGCGACTTGGAATGAAAGACATCGGAGATGGCAGAAGTGGGGCAGGCCTGTGCACACGCCCCGCAGGAGACGCAATCCGAGAGGGCAAAGCTGGTATCCATGCCCTTGATGATTTGGGTGTCAAATCCTCGGCCCTTAGCAGAGAGGACAAATTCTCCTTGGATTTCATCGCAGGCGCGCACACAGCGATAACACAAGATGCATTTCGACAGATCAGAAGTCATGTAGGGGTGACTGAGGTCTTTGGGCAGGTGGAGATGGTTTTTCCCTTCGGGATAGCGCACTTTGGTGATGCCCGTTTCTGCTGCCACCCGCTGCAATTCGCAATTACCGTTGACTTCGCACACCAAGCAATCCAGGGGATGATCGGTCAAGACCAGCTCGATGATGTTCTTGCGCAGCTTTTGAATACGTGGGCTATGGGTGAAGATGTATTGGCCGGGACGGGTTTCGGTGTGGCAGCTCGCGACGACCTTGCGCTTGCCGTCGGCTGAGTCGGCTACTTCGACGACGCACACCCTACATGCACCGTAGGGCTTGAGCTGAGGGGCATCGCATAAGGTGGGGATGGCATTGCGTTGGCCCGTAATGCGACGCACCGTCTCGAGGATGGTCTCCCCCGCTTTATAGGTAAAAGGCTGGCCGTTGAGATAGAGCACCTGTGGATTGGTCGTCATGACGCAGGTATTTTTGTATGAAAGTGTTGTTGGAGTTCCTCTTTAAAATGCTGCAAGATGTTGCGAATGGGCAAAGGCAGTCCGCCACCCAATCCGCAGAGCGAACCGTGTTGGAGGGTGTCGAGCAGATCGTCTAATAGCTCGGCATCGATGCGGTAATCCTCTTCGATGGCTTTTTGCAAGAGCTCGGCACCGCGTAGTGCGCCGATGCGACACGGAAAGCACTTGCCGCAGCTCTCATGTGCTGTAAATGCAAAGAGGTGTTGCATGTAGCGAATCATGGGAAAATCTTCAGGAATGGCGACCACACCTGCGTGACCGAGAAGGAAGCCCCGCTCCTCAAAACTCTCGAAGTCTATCGTCAACTCCTCGATCATCGATACGGGTACGACGCCGCAGAGTGGTCCTCCAATCTGGAGGGCCTTGACGGGCTTGCGGAATCCGCCGGCATGGGTGTACACCAATTCCGACAGCGGATATCCCATCGGCACTTCGTAGACGCCCGGCTTTTGAAAATGACCATCCAGTGAGAGCAGCTTTGTACCTGTCGATCGCGCTGTGCCGATCGAGGCAAATACCTCGCCGCCCATGTGTACGATAAAGGGCAGACAGGCAAGTGTCTCGACGTTGTTGACCAGCGTGGGTCGTCCAAACAGTCCTTCCTGACTGGGATAGGGCGGCCGAGTGCGCACTTCGGGGCGTTTGCCCTCGATGGAATTGAGCAGGGCTGTCTCTTCGCCACAGATGTACGCCCCTTGACCCATGACGATGTAAAAGCGAAAGGCGAAATCCGACGACTCAGCGGTAGATAGGCTCCCCCAGCTGTGGAACACTTCGATAGCCTCTCGTAGCACGCGCAGCGCATGGGGATACTCGTAGCGGATGTATAGCACCCCTTCGCGTGCCCCAGTGATGTATCCTGCCAGGGCCATGCCTAAGAGCACTTCGTAGGGGCGCTGCTCGAGCAAGTACCGATCCGTATACGCCCCTGGATCTCCCTCATCGGCGTTGCAGACG
>JALWKB010000094.1 GCA_026996805.1 Saprospiraceae bacterium
GGATGGCGGTGGGGGCGGTATAAAATTGGTTGACGCGGTATTTTTCCACCACGGCCCAGAAGCGGCCGGCATCGGGGTAGGTTGGCACGCCTTCAAACATTACTGTCGTCGCTCCAGCGGATAGAGGACCGTAGACGATATAGCTATGGCCCGTAATCCATCCGATGTCGGCCGTACACCAATAGATGTCGTTGCCGCTGTATTGGAAGACATTGAGAAAGGAGTAGGTCGTGTAGACCATATATCCCGCGGTGGTATGCAAGATGCCCTTGGGCTTGCCCGTTGAGCCCGAGGTGTAGAGGATGAAGAGTGGGTCTTCGGCGTCCATGACTTCGGCGGGACAATGGCTATCTGCTTGTCCTACCATTTCATGCCACCAATAGTCGCGCCCTTCTTGGAGTGATATTTCGGAGCCCGTGCGTCGATAGACCAGTACTTTTTCGACGCATTGGGTTTCGGACATTTCCAGTGCTCTGTCGGCGATCTCCTTGAGGGGTATGATTTTATCTCCTCTAAAGCTGCCGTCGGCGGTGAGGAGCAGCTTGCATTGTGCATCGTCGATGCGTGTGGCCAGCGATCGGGAGGAAAATCCCGCAAAGACCACCGAGTGAATGGCGCCGATGCGTGCGCAGGCCAAGACGGCAATGGCCAGTTCGGGTATCATGGGTAGATAGATGCACACGCGATCGCCTTTTTGGACCCCCATCGACTTTAGGGTGTTGGCCAGGCGGCAGACCTCCTGATGGAGCTCGCGATAGGTCAACACGCGGTTGGGCTCGTTGGGGTCGTTGGGCTCCCAAATGATAGCGGGCTTGTCGGCTTGGGTAGCCAGGTGGCGGTCGAGGCAGTTTTCCGTAATGTTGAGCTTCGCCCCGTCAAACCATCGAAATTCGGGCTTGTCCCAATCGTAGTCGAGCACCGTCTGCCAGGGCTGTTTCCAGTGAAAATGGCTCGCAATTTCACTCCAGAAACCGATGGGATCTTCTACGCTTCTGCGGTAGGTGTCGACGTATTCTTCGAGGGTTTTGATTTGCATTTTCAGGGGGTTTTAATCGTTGGGTAAATTTACAATATTTTTGGATTGGTAAGTGCTGTAGAAGCAGAGGAAATGTTTGGTGTGGCGGCGTGGTGTAACCCTTTTGTTTAGAGGGTGGTTGTGGTATTTGTGTAGTGTATAAAATGGTTGGCGAATGGGTGTTGTACGCATTTCACAGGGCATACGTATAGAGGTGGAAGTGGAATTTTGGCCTGCGCGGTCTATGGTGTCGAAGGGCATTTATGCCTTTCGGTATTGGATAGGGATATGCAATCGCCGTGCGGAGGATATACGCTTGCTCGGTAGGAGGTGGCTCGTGGAGAGTCGTCCGGGGATGAGTTTTGAGGTCAAGGGTGCCGGTGTAGTGGGTATGCAGCCCGTCATAGAGCGGGGCGGGTGTTTTCACTACGGCTCGTGGGTGCACATCCAATCGCCGATCGGGATCATGCGCGGAGCGTATCTCATGGAGTCGCTCGAAAGCCCTCTTCGGTTTGAAGCAGCTGTGCCGACCTTTTTGTTGGTCTATCCACCTCTTTATAATTAGATGTGTACATGTGGGGACTTACTCGGTCTTGAGCGGGCGAAATACGATGGTGTTGATGAGGAAATTGTCCGAAGTCTTCAAAGCGCGGATGATTTGTTGGGCGACTTCTTCGGGGTGCATCATGTAGTCGGCGGGATCGACGTGGGGAATGCGGTCGAAGAAGGAAGTCTTTACGGATCCCGGGTGGACGCAAGTTACTTTAATGCCGTACTGGCGGAGTTCTTTGAAGAGGGCATCGCTGAGGCCGGTGATGGCGTATTTGGTTGCGCAGTAGGCGCTCATCTGCGGGATGCCGGTGAGGCCAGCGATGGAGGAGATGTTGACGATATGGCCCTGACCGCGGCGCTTCATGGCGGGCAGCAGGGTTTTGAGGCAGTAAAAGACGCCGTGTACGTTGACGTCAAACATTTCATGCCATTGTTGGAGAGAGGTCTCTTCGATATCGACGAAGTAGCCCACTCCGGCATTGTTGATCAAGAAGTCGGGTGTGCCGACGGTTTGGAGGGTTTGTTGAGCGGCGTTTTGGACCTGTTGGTAGTCTCGTATATCGGTATGGAAGTAGTGTAGGTTCGGGTGTTGGTAGTCGGGCTCGGTGATGCCCCATCCGACGACGGTGGCGCCATCGTCGAGGAGCTGCTGTGCCGTTGCTCGGCCGATGCCGTGGCTGATGCCCGTGATGACGGCGATTTTTCCGTTGAGGTCCATAACAGGAGTGTTTTAGCCGCCGAAATCGTCGAAGTAAATTTGATCATCGGGCACGCCGAGTTCGTCGAGCGTGCGCAAGACGGAGGCATTCATGGCGGGTGGGCCGCAGAAATAGTACTCGATTTCTTCGGGTTCGGGGTGGTTTTTGAGGTAGTATTCGTAGACGACGGGCATGATGTAACCGACGAATCCGTCGCCGGGTGCATCGATGTGCTCTTTAACTTGCCAGTTGTCTTCGGGCAGGGGGTTGTCGAGGGAGACGAAAAATCGGAAGTTGTCGAATTCTCTTTCGATTTCGCGGAAGTCTTCGATATAAAACAGTTCGCGTCGGGTGCGGCCGCCGTACCAGAAGGACACTTTTCGGTCTCGTATTTTAAGGGTTTTGAAGAGGTGGAAGATGTGGGATCGGAGCGGGGCCATCCCTGCGCCACCGCCGATGTAGAGCATTTCGCGTTTGGAGTTGAGGTTGATGTGAAACTCTCCGTACGGGCCGGAGATTTTCACCTTATCGCCGGGTTTGCGGCTAAAGATATAGGAGGAGCACTTGCCCGGGGGCACGTCCATCCAGCGGTTGCGTTCGCGGTCCCAGGGCGGGGTGGCGATGCGTACGTTGAGCATGATGATATTGCCTTCGGCAGGGTGGTTGGCCATGGAGTAAGCGCGGAAGATGGGTTCTTCGTTGACCATTTTGAGCGACCACAGGTCGTATTTGTCCCATTCGGTTTGGAATTCGTCGGGGCGCTTGTGGTATTTAGGATGTGCAGTGATGTCGATGTCCTTGAAGTCGACGGTAATAGGAGGTACGTCGATTTGGATGTAGTCGCCTGCTTGGAATTTGAGTTCTTCGCCTTCGGGGAGTTTGACGACGAATTCTTTGATGAAGGAGGC
Source organism: Saprospiraceae bacterium (assembly GCA_026996805.1). Lineage (GTDB taxonomy): Bacteria > Bacteroidota > Bacteroidia > Chitinophagales > Saprospiraceae > S141-43. Next base: position 3,174 of record JALWKB010000094.1, read on the forward strand.
GACGTTGTAGTTGGAGATGACTTCGCATTCCCATTTTTTGATGCCGAAGACTTCGGGTGGCACTTCGATTTTGAGGTCTTGTCGCACTTTGACTTGGCAGGCGAGGCGGACGTGGTCTTGTACTTCTTTGCGGGAGAGGTGGTTGAGTTCGGTGGGCAGCACATCGCCGCCGCCCTCGAGTACTTTACAGCGACACATGGCACAAGTACCGCCACCACCGCAAGCTGAGGGTAGGAAAATGCCGTTGTTGCTCAAGGCGGTGAGCAAGCTCACGCCGGGCTCTACATCGAGCTCCTTTTCGCCGTTGATGATGACCTTGACTTTGCCTTGAGGCATGAGCTTCTGGCGTGCCAGGATGAGCACGAGCGTCAGAATCAAGATGGTCAGCGAAAAGACGATTAAAGATGCGATGATCAGATTCATCTGCGCAAACTTTGGAGTTATTTGATCAGTGCTGCGGGGTCGATGCCCATCAAAGCCATAAACGACATGCCCATAAAGCCGGTGATGATGAAGGCAATGCCTAAGCCTCGGAGTGGTGCCGGCACATTGGAATAGCGTATTTTTTCGCGTATAGCTGCTATGGCGACGATGGCTAAAAACCACCCGAAACCTCCGCCTAAGCCAAAAGCCACGGATTCGGCAAAGTTGTACTCCTTGGAGATCATGAAGAGGGAGCCTCCGAGGATGGCGCAGTTGACCGTAATCAAGGGCAAAAAGATGCCCAAGGCGTTGTACAGCGTCGGCGAGAAGCGTTCGACGACCATCTCAACTAATTGCACCATGGAGGCAATGACGGCGATGAAGAGTATGAAACGCAGAAAAGTCAGGTCCATGCCGAAGAGGCCGTTTTCCGACAATAAGTAGTGGTCGATGATCCAGTTGATGGGTATGGTGATGCCCAAGACGAAGATGACGGCCAATCCGAGACCGAAAGCAGTGCGCACGGTCTTTGATACGGCCAGATAGGAGCACATGCCGAGGAAGTAGGCCAGTGCCAGGTTTTCGATAAAGGCGGACTTTATGAAGATGTTGAGAAGATCCATGGTTCGAGGATTTTATGAGACATCGATGAGTTTGCGGTTCCAGCTGCGGTGGAGCCAGATGATGACACCTAAGACGAACATGGCGGAGGGGAACAACACCATGAGGTTGTTGGGCTGGTACCAGCTGAGCCATGAGAGGCTGCTGGTGTTGAGGAGGTATTCGCTGGTGGGGCCGATGATTTTCCAACCCATGATGGTGCCCTTGCCGAAGAGCTCGCGCACGGTGGCAATCATGATCAGAATGATGCTGTAGCCAAGGGCGTTGCCGATGCCGTCGATAAAGGAAGGCCATGGCTTATTGGCTAAGGCAAAGGCCTCTAAGCGCCCCATGACGATGCAGTTGGTGATGATGAGGCCTACAAAGACGGAGAGCTCTTTGTACAGTGGATAATCCCATGCCTTCAGAGCGAGAGCTACTACGGTGACGAGCGTAGCGATGATGATGAGCTGGGCGATCATGCGCACCTCTTTGGGTATGTAGTTGCGCAGCAGGGATGTAAAGAGGTTGGAAAATGCCAATACGAAGATAACGGCCAGCGCCATGGTGACGGCTTTGAGCAAGAGCGTGGTGACTGCCAGGGCGGAGCAAATACCCAATACCTGGACGGTAATGGGGTTGTTGTCGTTGAGTGGGTCGAGGAGGAGCTTGCGCTCCTTTTTGCCAAAGGAGATGATGGGTTCTTTGACCTGTGTGTCTTGTTGAACAGTGGTGTTGGCCATGGCTTGTGCGTTTATATTTCGATTTGATTGGATTGGACTTTTTTGAAGAAGGGCTCGTAATATTTTATACCTCTATAGAGCATTTCGGTGACACCGTCGCAGGTGAGTGTGGCGCCACTGATGGCATCGACTTCGAAGAGGGGGTCTTTGGCGCCTCCTTTTCGCACGGTGATGGATCGGTAGTTGCCGTTTTGGTCGTAGATTTTTTTGCCGATAAATTGTTTGGCGAAGTTGGGATTGTCTTTGATTTCGGCACCGAGGCCGGGAGTTTCGGCGGCGTGGTCAAAGGCGATGCCCGCCACAGTGTTGAGGTCTTCTTCGAGGGCGACAAATGCCCATATGAGATCCCACAGGCCTTTACCCAGTACTTCGAGGATGTAGTATTTCTTGCCGTCTTTTTCAAAGACGTAGAGGGGGAACAGTTGTTCTTCGAGGGGTTTTTTGCTTTCCTTGACGCGGTCGATTCTTATTGCCGGATCTTCGACAAAGCCGAGGCTTTGGAGTTTTTCTTCTGGCAAGATATTTCCCTCGGCATCGAGCACGTATTGGCGTATTTTTTCGTGAAATAGTTGGTCTACTTCGGCATCTGACATCTTGGAGACGGGTCTGTTGAGCATGTGTTCGATGGAGCGCAGTACGGAGCGCTTTTTGAAGAGCAGCTCATTTTTTTGATGCGCCTCTTTGAGACCGGCGTACATGCCGGCTAAGACGAGGGCCGATACGGCGGAGAGGATGAGTACGAAGATGATGGTGTATCTATACTTTTGCACGGCTCAAGCGTCTTTTGATTTTCATTTCTATAACGATATGATCGATCAATGGTGCGAAGGTGTTCATAAATAAAATGGCGAGCATCCACCCTTCGGGATAGGCGGGGTTGATGACGCGCACGATGATGCCAAAGAAGCCGATGAGGAGGCCGTAGATCCACTTGCCCATAGGGGTGGTAGAGGCGGTGACGGGGTCGGTAGCCATAAAGGTGATGGCAAAGAGGGCGCTGCCGAGGTAGAAGTGGTAGTACCACGGTATTTGCATCATAGGTGTGGCTCCCCAGAGGTTGAGCAGCCATGCGGTGATTGCAGCGCCCAGTAGGCCGCCAGCGATGATGCGCCAGCTAGCAACTCCTGTGATGAGCAAGATGGCCATGCCCGCCAGGATGAGGGGCTTGCTCACCTCACCGACAGAGCCGGGTATAGCGCCAAACCACAGTTCGGCAGGCGAAAACCTCGCTGTCACGGCATCCCAGCCGCCCGAAAAGGCCAAGCTCAAGGGCGTGGCTCCGCTAAACGTGTCGACCACCGTAGCTGAGTCCGGAAATGTGGAAAGCCCCAGTAATTGAAACAGTGGATTGAAGATATACGTTTCGATCCAACCGTATTGGGCAGCAGCTCCTGGCTTGGCAGCTTCCAGCCCTGCCACCCACACTTCGTCACCCGAAATGACTGCCGGATAGGAGAAAAAGATGAAAACGCGCGCCAGCAGGGCAATATTCCACACGTTCATGCCCGTGCCGCCAAAGGCCTCTTTGCCGAGAATGAGGGCAAAGGCCACACCCACCGCCAGTATCCAGAGCGGTATGTCCGGCGGCATGATCAAGGGAATCAAAGCGCCTGAGACCAAAAAGCCCTCTTCAATGCTGTGACCGCGCTTGGCAGCGTAGTAAAACTCGATGCCCAGGCCGACCAAATGCGTGACGATAAAGATGGGCAAGATCTTTGCAAGGCCAAAGGCAAACTTGAGGTGAAGCCCTTCAAAAAGGCCCGTGTATTGGCCGATGGCGAGAAAGTGCTGGTGGCCGATGTTCCAGATGCCGAAGATGTAACACAGAGTAAGGGCGAGGACGACGGTGACCATTACGCGCTTGAGGTCGACCTTGTCGCGGATATGTGCCCCTTGAGTGGTTACTGTGTTGGGCACAAAGAAGAAGGTAAACAAGCCGTCGTACAACGTGTGCAGCAGGGGATGCTCCTTTTTATCGGGCTCGATTCGGTGAAAAAATTCCCTCAGTTTTTTCATACGCATCAGCTTGACGTTGGGGTTACATTTCCTGTTCGCGCCACATTTCGAGGCCGCGGCGGAGGATTTGTTGTAGTGGTTGTTTGGAAGTGCACCGCCATTCGGCCAGGGCCACGTCTTCTTCGCTGAGCTCTTTGATGCCGAGCTGCTCCATCTTGTCGTAATCGTTGACGAGAATGGCTTTCATGAGGTGGTACAGCGGAATATCCATGGGCAGTAGGCCGTCGTAGTCGTCGGACATGACGAAGGCGCGCTTTTCTCCATGGGTGTTGGTGTCGCCATCGAAGACCTTGTTGGGGAAGACGAAATTGGCTAAGGTACGCGAGCGCGAAGGAGCGACGCGGGAGGGTATCAGCCAGCCAAAGGGCTCGAAGTAGTCGCCTTCGGGAATGCAGCTCACCATTTCATGCTGCCAATTGAGAAATTGATGTGGTGCCTTGGTCTCACCGCTCAAGACGTCGCCCGAGATGTATCGCGTCTTCTCGTGAGGCTCCCCGATGAGTTCGCCGATATTTGCGCCTACCTTGGTGCGGACATATCCCGTCTCTTCGGCGCCTGCACCGGTGATTGCGATCACTCTATCGGCTACCCATTTCTGTTCTGTCCATATCTTGCCGAGCTGGATGACCTGTTGTACGGTAAGGGTCCAGACGACGTCACCGGGGCGGATAGGAGCGATATGGTGTATTTGTACCCCGACGTTGCCCGTCGGATGGACGCCGTAAAACCAGTGTTTTTCGACGCCTGTAGCCTCCGTGTATTCACTGGCTGGAGGGTAGATGCCGTTGGCATTGAGGCCCAGGTGTACTTTTCCCGATGTGAGCCTTGTGAGTACATTGAGTCCCATTTGGAAGGCCTCACCGTGCCCGTTGACGATCATATCGTAATCGGGAGCTAAGGGAGCTGTGCTAAATGTGGAGATGAAGATGTCTCGCGGTACGGCATCGATGGGAGGGATAATATCGTAAGGCCTTTGGTTGAACAGTGGCCAGGCGCCACACTGTAGGAGAAATTCGACGAGCTCTTCGCGGCTACTGTTTTTCCAATCGGGGGGTTGGAGGGGTTTGTATTCGGTTTGTTCGTCGGCAGCGATGACCACTTCGATGATGCTGCGCTTTCGACCGCGATTGATGGCTGTGATTTCTCCACTTACGGGTGCCACGTGTTGAATTTTGGGCTGGTAACGCTGATAATACAGCACATCTCCCGCCTTGACACGGTCGCCGACCTGTACGGTCAATTTTGGGATGGGAAAGATACCGCGAAAGTTGGTGGGCTGAATGGCGTAATGTCGTATGGTGCGGTCGATGAGCTTGTTGCGGGGCACTCCGCTAAGTGCGATATCGTGGCCTTGGCGCAAGATGTGCACCTTTTTGCCTCTGACATAATCGGGTAGACGTACAGGCAAGACGCGAGTCGGTCGAGAATAACGCCGCTTGCGGTCGCCCACCCAGCCACGAGCGCGATACAGGGCGTATTGGGGTACGCCTATGTAGAAAATGAGAAAGAGGAAGGTGAGCCCGGCAATGAGGGCATGGAACTTGGGTAATACTTCCTCGACACTTTGCGCGTGCAATGCAGAGCTATAGAAAAAAAACGCTGAAAACAAGACTCGCTTCATAGGCAGCACTTTCGCTCGCAGCGGAGTATGGCCGTTTTCAAAGCCGCTGCAAAGTTAGGTAATGATCGACGCCGTGGCCGAAATAAATCTTTCATTCAATCAATGAAAAAATTTTCAACTTTTTCCCTTCTGGCGCTTTTGTTGTTCCCGCATGGCCTGCTCCAAAATAGCTGCAAATCCCCTGGTTTTCTTCTTCGGCTTGGCCTTGTATTTTCGCAACTCCTCTTTGATCTTCTCCTCGTCGATGAGCACTTTTTTGATGAAGAGGGTCATCCCAATGGTGAAGACATTGGAGATAAACAAATACGCCGTAAGTCCCGAGGCATAGCTATTAAAAAATCCGAAAAACATGACAGGCAAGATGTATTGCATGTATTTCATCGACGGGTTCATCATAGAGGTGTCGGTCATCTTGAGGTTGTAATGGGTATAAATCAGGGTTGAGCCCACCCACAGCAGTGTGAACAGGCTGATGTGGTGTCCCACAAAGGGTATGTCAAAGGGCAGATAGGTCAGTACGTCGTACGAGGAGAGGTCGTGTGCCCAGAGGAAGGGCTCTTGGCGGAATTCGATCGCGGCGGGGAAAAAGCGGTACAGGGCGATCCAGATGGGCAGTTGGAGTAGCATGGGGAGGCAGCCGCCGTAGGGGTTGACCCCGTATTCGCGGTAGATTTTCATCATCTCCATCTGCATGGCCGTGGGGTCGTTTTTGAATTTTTCGCGGAGCTTTTCGGTCAACGGCTTGAGGGCGGCCATTTTCATCTGCGAGTACAACATCTTGTAGTTGAGCGGCGACAGGGCGAGTTTGACTAAAATGGTGAGCAAGACGATGGCAAAGCCATAGCTGCCGATAATCGATGCCAGGATGTGAAAGAGCGGGCGGATGACCCACCGATTGATCGTGCCGAAGATTCCCCATCCAAAGGGGATGACGTATTCCAACTCGTTGTTGTACGCGCGGAGGAGCTCAAATTGATTGGGCCCGCAATAGATGGTAAATTCTGCCTGACCTTTGCTGAAAGGCAGGTTGAGCAACACCGTGTGGATTTGGAGCACCGAATCCGCCTGCGATTTCGGCGTCATACTCTGCAGCTGGCCTCCTGCAAAGGGCTCAGATGGTATGACCGAGGTGTTGAAAAACTGCTGAGCGCTGCTGATCCACTCGATGGGGTCGGCGATGGTCTCTTCGTCGTTACGTCCCAAGTAGTCGGGTGATTCGTCGACGAGCTTGTAGTACAGTGCCGAATAGGTCTTTTCGATGCTCGTATTTTGTTCGGCGCGTACGATGTGGTCGACCCATTGCCAACGCACTTCCTTAGGCTGGTTGGGCCATTGGCGTAATGCGATGTGCTGATGGATTTCGTAGCCTTCGGGATCGATGCGATAGACGATCTCAATCTGTTCGCCACGTGGGGATTGTGCAATAAAGCGTATAGACCTACCCTCAACTAGTGCCTCAAAGAGGACATTTTGTGTTTGAATATATCCGCTGGCGGCGTACGGATAGGGCAGGTGATAGCTCCACACGTTGGCGGGATGGTGGAGCAAGTATAGTGGGTATTCCACGCGTTTATGCTCCGCGTTTTCGAGGAGCTTTTTGTACTTTTTTAACAAGACGCGCACGATGCGCCCGCCCTTCGAGGAAAAGACGACGCGGATATCTGCATTTTCGAGTACGAATTCTCTACCCGATTGGTCGGCAGCTGGGGGAAATCCGCCTGTAAGAGTTTCTACTACTGGGGTTGGCGAGGCGTTTCGCTGCGATCCAGTATCCCGCACAGGTGGGGGGACGACGAGACTATCGGTTATCTCTGTCGAAATATCGCCTTCAGCCCCTGACTTCCGCTCGGGTCTCGGAGCGATGAAAAGGTAGAGCAGGGTAACGATAAAGATGAGGATGAGCCCTATGATATTGTTTCTATCCATTGACCAATGCAAGCAGGCACAAAGGTACGCGATTCGGACGATACAATGCGAGGAGCTTGTGTTTTTTTAATCGTATGAAATCGTGCTACTTAGCTGGGGTGAGCAAGTGTGCTTGTCGCCTTTGTGGATCGGTAAAAAAGGTCTTACGACAGGGCAACGGCGTGTTGGGGGCGACGGATGCGATCGATATCGCGGAAGAGGCGTCTCAAGTAGATGCGGTAGGCGAGGTTGCCGGCCAGTGTAATGAGGAGGTTTTTTCCACGTCCGCGCATGCGCCTGAGGATGTGTCCGAGGCGGAAAGTCTCGCGATAGGCCCATCGAAATCCGCGATCGAGCTGCTCGGGCGACATACGGGCAGGCTCGAACACGACGTGTTGGGTGTCGTAATGAGGCCAGTATTCGTGCAGTATGCGGTTTTGGCTTTTTAACTCTTCAAATAAGGGCGTTTTCGGATAGGGTGTTACAATGGCGTAGCGCGGGATGTCGATGCCGTTGGTGAGCACGAAATCGACCGTCTCCTCAAAGACGTGTTCGTCGTCGCTGTCGACACCAAAGATAAAGGTGCCCATGAGGATGACATCGATGTTACGGAGTTGCTGGATGATGTACTGGTAGTTTTCGATTTTATTAAACTGCTTCTGGATGTCTTTGAGGGAGTTGCTGCGCACGGATTCGAATCCTATGAGCAGGTATGAGCATCCGCTCTTTTGGAGGAGTTCGGGAATTTCGGGATCTCGAAAGACTTTGGTCGAGGCTAGACCGCCCCATTTGATGTTGAGGGGGATCAGGGCGTGGAGGAGCTCTTTGAAGTACAGCAAATCTTCCCCCATGGAGACATCGTTGAAGACGATGCGTCGTGCATTCATGGATTTGATTTCGTCGATGACTTCTGGGATGGGGCGTGTTTGCCAACCGAAGTTGGCTGCCGGCACGGCGCAAAATTTGCACTTTGCCTTGCAGCCGCGTGTGGCACTGACCGTGTTGGGGGCGAGATATCCGAAGCGCTTTTGCAAGTCGCGGCGCGCCATGGGGATACCGCAAAACTTGTTCGTTGCTTTGTTTTCCACGTATCGAGGCTGCAGACGGCCGTGGATAAAATCGCGCAGGAGCTCAGGCCAGGTCTCTTCCGCAAAGCCGATGACGATGCTGTCGGCGTGTGGGGCAGCTTCTTCGGGGAGTAGGGTTACGTGTACGCCCCCCAGTACGACTTTCACTCCTCGCTGACGATAGTAGCGTGCAATTTCATACGCGCGATAAGCCGTACCGGTCAACACGCTAATGCCCACCAAGTCGACATCGTGCACGTACGGGCTTTGCCCAACGCTCTCGTCGCGTATCACTACATCGATGGGCAAGTCTTCGGGCACCAATGCCGCCAGGATTGTGGCCGTCAGAGGGGCTTCGCGAAAGGAAGTCGTAAACGGCCATACGTTGATACGATGTATCCTCCCATCGGGAAGGATGATGGCTATGCGCTTTCTATCCCGTTTCATACGCAGCAATTTTTTGTCCGATTGTAGGATTGGCATAGAGGGACCAGCGTTTGGTCGTATTCCACTGAGCACCGTGATCTCCGTGAGCAAGTGCCCTTTCCCATTGTGCGGGGGTGAGGTAGACCAACCTCGGTGGTTGCAGCTGCAGGAGCTCTCTGCAGTTTTTGTAGTGCACGTTTTGGCTGAGCAGCTCGTCCAGACGCCGAAGGATTCGCGCTCGATCGCTTGCAGGCGGTGCAGTGCCTCCAATGGCCACAAGGGTATAATACCTCACTCCGTCCCTTCGCACCGGTACCATGACACAGGTCGCCGATGGAAAAAATTTCCCAATGGCGTGTAAGACGTCTTCGACAAATTGCACATGCAGCTTTTCGCCACACAAATCACTGACAATATCTGCCTTGCCCACAAGACGTATCGATACGTTGTACGCGTCTTTATCGATGCATTCGACAATGTCGCGCAGGCGATAGCGGTACAGACCTGCCGAGGTGGTCAGTAGGAGTTCGTACTGTTCGCCGACGCGGAGCTGGTCCGCCGTGCGGATGGCGCCCTCTGAGGTGCTGTAAAATTCGAAAAAGTGCGTATCTGCACACAGTACTGGTCGCGAGCGTCTTGTGCGTGTGTCGATCAGCGGGATAGTAGCGATGCCCTCTGTGGCAAGCAGGCCCTTCGGCTGAAAGTAAGTGTTTGGGAAGAGCTCTCTTAGCTCGTCCCACGGCTTGCGTGCCCATGCGTCCCCCCAGCTGCTGATCAAATGCAGTTTGGGCCAGAGCTTGTGCCAGGGCACTTGGTGGTGGTCCGTGTGGCCCGCAAGCAGACGAGCGCATTCGTCGGCACGCACGCGATTTGGCCGATGCATCAACTCCACATACATCCGCATTGTATCATGGCTCCAGAGCTCCTCGTCCTTCACGGTCCCGTCGTGGATATCCCGTAGGAGTTCCTCCCGATGATCCACCATGTGCTGGAGGAGTACGCTCAACAACGTGGGGCTCCACAGCGAGATCCATGTCAGGTCTTCGGCGCTCAATAACAAGAGGCTGACGGCGTAAAGATAGTGCTCGGGATCGCGTAGCAGGGCCACCAGCGGCGGTACAGCCAGCAGTTTGTTGAGGTACAGCGACAGTTGTGGATCGTCAAAGTACTGGTCGTCCGTGGGAAATTGGATGGGGACAAAGCTCTTGATGGGAGGAGGTTGGACAATGGGAGAGAATACCCAAAAGGCCTGTCCCTCCGCTATCTGGGGCAGATGGCGGTACAAATCGTACATCCAGATGTAGAGCATCTGTTGGAATTCGCCGAAGAGGGTCTTCGTATAGGGAATGTACTTCGATGCCGAGGCACTTCCACTTGTCGGGACGAGCATATTTACGGGATCGGCACTGAGCACGTTGGCAGCACCTGCCATGATGGCTTCGACCTCAGGCACGATGTCTTCGTAGTCGACGATGGGCACGCGTTTTTGAAAGTCTTCTACACTGTTGATGCTGTCAAAGCCATATCTCTGGCCGTATTCGGTATGGCGGTTGCGATGGACAATGCGCATGAGGGTTGCTTCCTGACGCGATCGCAAATCGCCCTTCGGATGGCGAAAGGATTGATGCAGAGACTGTCCCTTGCGTAGGATGTGGTGAAAAAAGACGGGGAGTTCAATATCGTAGTATAGTCGGTGTTTCATCGCGCTTGGAAGTATTTGCGTAGAGCGGGCTTAAAATTGTCTAAGCTCAATTCGGCAATGCTCAGCAATTCGTCGCCGCGTCTGTAGTGCGGGTTTTTTGCGTAAAAAAATGCCTCGTACGGTGCGCAGTTCTCTCGCGGGGTCGGGTGATAATTCTCTTTCAAGTACTGATGCCGCCCGAGGGAGCGCACGATACCCGTCGCCGGATCGTAGCGGGGAGGGAACAACAGCCTACCCATGCGCTGTATAAAATCACGGTAAGGCTCGGGAGTGGGACGCTCGTGATGGGGATAGTACTCCTGGAGGTAGACGGGCAAGAATTTGTACGTGCGGATGCCCTTCGATATGAGGACCCAGAAGATACGCGACACTTCGAGTTGGCTGGCCACATGTTGGCGTAATTGCCAGAAAGCTCTTGGGAGCGCTAAACTTCCCCAATACGCGCGCTCAATAATGGTGTCGCCCGAATAGATGACGCCAACTTTGGATCCCTCAAAGTGGGAGGTAAAGCACTTCTGTGTGGAAAAACCCACCAACTTGCCATTCGACCCCCAGAGGAGGATAACGTATTGCTTGTCGCGCAGGTCGGCGATGAAATCGTCGATGCGGACATTGCCAAAGTACTTTTGTAATAGGGCAAACATCGCCTCTTGTAGAGGGCGGTCGATGGCCTCAATCGGCCGATATTCGCCATGCGTAGTACGTACGATCGAGCTATAACGCGCCGAGTTCGACATAGGGAATGCTTTTGGGGTCAACGGTCATCTTTTTCGACGAAAACAGCAAGCGACTGGTGATGGGATAATGGGGCCATTGCATCCACTTGCGCAAAGGGTCGCGTTGGTGTAAGGCACATACAAACAGGGGCTGCTTCCTATGGTGCTGAAATCTCATAGACAAGGCCTGAAATAACGACCACAGCACTTCGGGGTCGTCGTCTTTTACGCGCAGTAGGCATATCAATAGGTATGGAATTTCTTCGCCTGGGCGGGGAAGGGTAGGAATGCCGCGCCATCGTGCCAATACATTGATGAGTGGTCGCAGGAATCTAAGACCTGTAGGATATCGATCGATGATCCATGCGCGCGTCGGCGATTGATCCCAAAGGCCGATACTGCCCACGATTTCATCCTCTCTGGTCGCAATCAAAATGTCGTCAAGGCGTAGGTCCCGCAGCTGACCACTCTCCGAGTGGAAATCGCTCTTGGCGTATGCGGGTATAAAATCGCGGTCGTCTTTCTGGTGGTGCCAGAACTCAAGGAATGCATCCAACATGGCTTCCGTGTGGAGGGCTTGTATCTTGATAGGAGACGATGGTGCGGGATTTGGTAGGACTTTGGGATAAAACACATACGTGTAGAGTGTGCCGATATCCGAAAAGGCGATGGGGGAATTTTTTCTGGCTGTGAGCATGTTTAAGAGGTGGCGATTGCTGGCAAATGCGGAGGCGAGCAGGCCGTCGTAATTTTTTGTGGTCTGTATGAAATGGTAGTACATACCCCTTCCAACGGCTGGATTTCGATGTTTGGGATCGATGTAGAGTTCACTGACGTAAGCGATGGTGCGCAGTGCTCCTCGGATGTACACCTCGCGAGTGCTCAATACGACCATTCCGATATAATCACCACTTTGGCGATCGCGTGCTGCGATGATGGTTTGCTGTCTACCCTTGTACTGCAGGGCGGTGAGATAGGGGGCATTAAACTTTTGGCGCATCGATGGTATGCCCGTCCCTCCGTGCGGCGAAGATGCCCAGCGCAGAAAGGCCTCGTCGATCCAATCGGTGCCGCAATAGAATGCGTATCGACTCTTCGTGTGGTTTAAGACATACATGACGTAGTATTGACGGGCGTGTGTATGGGGTCAATATCGTTGGGATCACCTAAGGGAAACTGCATGCGCAGGGCCTGATCGTTGCGCAGGAGGAAGTTGATGAGTAGATAGGCAAAAAACATCTTTGCACCGCGTATGTTGGTCGGATTGGTCATGCGATAGAGAATGGACTTGAGGCTGTAAAATTGTCGACGGGCGTATTGGCTGAGCTGTTCGACCTGGTGTGGGTCGACCTCGGTCTGGAATGGGATGGTGCCGTAGCGATAGTCTGGATGGAGCCACCACTTGTCGAATAGGAGGCGTTGCTCTTTTTGCAGCGTTTGGAAAAGGGTTGTACCCGGAAAGGGCGTCAAGTGGTTGAAGCCCGCCATGAAGATCTTATTGCGCATGCAGAAATCCAGTATGCGCCGCGTCTGCTCGGGCGAATCTTTTCCGTAACCGAATAAAAACGTCAGGTAGAGTCGCAGGCCGTGGCGATGGAATTTGCGTACGGCTTGTTCGGGGGTGAGGCGGGCTGCGTTAAAGGATTTATTCATGCGCGCGAGGACCTCTTTATCCAAGCTCTCCATGCCGACGAGCACACCTTGGCAGCCGCTCTTGTACATCAGCTGTAGCAATTCGTCGTCGTAGGCTGCGGTGATGTCGGCCTGTCCGACCCAGCGGATGCCGAGGGGGATGAGTGCTTCGAAGAGCTCTTTTGCATAGCGCTTGTTGGAGCAGATGTTGTCGTCGACGAAAAAGAGCAGGCGCTTTTTATCTTTGAGCGAGCGGATGTCTCTGATGACGGTGGAAATTTTGCGCTTGCCGTGTCGCTGCTCAAACACCTGGTGGATGGCGCAAAAATCACAGCGAAATTTACATCCACGGCCTGCCTCTAAAAGGGTGATCGGCAGGTAATCCTTTCCGCGGTAAATGCTTCGGCGGGGGATGATGTCGTAATCGCTCAGTCGGATGGCCTTTTTATACCGTTTCTTCAGGCTGCCGGCGCGAAAATCGTCGAGTACCTTTTGCCAGACGCCTTCTGCCTCGCCGATGACCACACTATCGGCGTGTTGTGCCACTTCATCGGGGCAGAGTGTGGCGTGAAAGCCGCCCATAACAACGGTTTTCCCCCGCCTGCGAAAGTGGTGCGCAATCTGATAGGCGCGCCGGGCCGTATAGGTCTCTACGCTGATGGCCACGAGGTCCGTCGGTCGGTCGTATTCGATATCCTCTAAGCGATCGTCGAGGAGCTCTACTTCAATGTCTTCGGGTGTCAACGCTGCCAGCTGGGCGATGGCCAGAGGCTCCATCTGCCAAGCGCGTATGTACCGACCTCGTGGCATCTTGCCAATCGCTGGTATGACAAAACTGATCTTCATAGCAGTTGTGGGATTGTTAGAAAATGTCTTTACGGTCTTCTCTTTAGCTGTTTATGCATTCCGTGTTCTTAATACAATGCAGGTGTACGATTTTATACAAATTTAGGTGCTCGGATGCCTATGGCAAAGATAAGGTATATTTTCTAACATGGAGTTACTTTTTTGAATAGGTGGAAGCGTTGATGCGGTATTGTTCGTAGGTGAAATGGATAAAATAGAGCAAAGCTACGATTAAAGCGGGCACTACGGCTCTGGGTGTGGTGAAATAAGTCTGAGCATTGAGGGCCACAAACCCAAACACGACCAATAGATAAGCGCCGTGTAGCATGAGTAGGAGCAGAGCCGAACGAGGGTGAGATTTTTGGCTTTCAAGCACATGCGTTGTGGCATGGACGAGCAACCAGTCGGTCAGGCCAAAGACAGCTATGGCTATCCAATAGGTCGACTCGAAAGGCGCAAGAGTGGGGTACCATTTCATGAGGGCGATAATCAGTGTGGAGGCGATAGTAGTGATAAAAAAGAGTCTCGTGTACATGCTCCGATTGTGTTGGGACATCACTTTTTAAAGAGTTGGTAATACATGCGGATCAACCAGGTGATGAAGAAGAAGAGGATCACCCCTGCGGTCCAGTAGGGTTTGGAAGTGTGCGTGATGCGGTCGATGTACTGGCCTATCCAGTAGGAGATGAGGAGTAGGGCGAGGAGTTCGAACACCATGCCCGAGTATTTGAGGTAGGTTTGGGCATTACGCCTCCATTGCGGGGGCAGGCGAGGTTCATGCATTGGGTATTTTTTTCTCTTTCGAGAGGTCGTTGCCGTTGGAGGCGTCGGTGTGGAGCACTTTACCGCCCATTGCGCATTCGACGTTGAAGATGGCCCCTGCCTGCACGACCAGCTGGCCGGTGTGTACTGTGCCTTCTACGCGTGCGGTTTCGTGCAGGGTGAGGGTCTTT
>JALWKB010000095.1 GCA_026996805.1 Saprospiraceae bacterium
ATCGATCCCGACAACGTAGAAGAACTCGTCCGCCTCCTGCACGAAGAAGCAAGAGTGATTTAAATCCACACAACATGATACTCGTCTACATCGAACAGGCAGATAAAAAGATCAAAAAACATAGCCTTGAAGCTCTCACATTGGCCAGCCAACTGGCCGAAACCCTCCAGAGCAAAGTGGCAGCTATCATCATCGGCGAGGTCGACGACCCCGAAATCACCGCTCAATACGGCGCAGATACGACCTATCTCGTCTCTACGGCAGAATCCAATCTCCTCGATACCGCTGCAAGGACGCAAGTGTGGAAAAAGCTGGTGGAACACACCGGTGGCTCCATTGTCATTCTTCCCCACAGCGCGGGCGGTAAAGCCATTGCCGGAAGGTTATCCGTAGCACTTCAGGCCGAGGTCCTCAGCGCGGTAGCTCAGTTTGTACGTGCCGAGGGGGAAAAACTCCTTTTCAAGCGCCCCGTCTTTGCGGGTAAAGGCATCGCCACTTGCGCAATCCAGTCCTCTCGAGCAGTCATCACCCTGCTGCGCAACGCCATCAGCCCTCAAAAACGCGAAAAGCCCTATCGCGCACAGTCGATTGATATTACCGACATCCAACCCACCGTCCAACTCCTACAACGCCAAAAAACGCAGGGCAAAGTGCCGCTCCCCGAAGCAGAAATCGTCGTCTCGGGTGGTCGAGGCTTAAAGGGCCCCGAAAACTGGCATCTGATTGAAGAGCTCGCCGACGTACTCGGTGCAGCAACGGCCTGCTCTCGTCCCGTAGCCGACGCCGGTTGGCGCCCCCACAGCGAACACGTCGGCCAAACGGGTATCTCCATCAGCCCCAACCTCTACATCGCCATTGGCATCTCTGGCGCCATCCAGCACCTCGCCGGCGTCAACAATTCCAAAACCATCGTCGTCATCAATAAAGACCCCGAAGCGCCCTTTTTCAAAGCCGCCGATTACGGAATCGTCGGCGACCTGTTCGAAGTCGTACCGAAACTAATAGAGGCACTAAAACGTTATAAGGAAAAACATTAACAACCCGCTCCCATGGTACAAATGGAAATCATCGCTATCTCCAATACCATCACACAGACCAATAACTACGCCGTGGTCTTACAAGAAGTCAACGGCAACAGAAGACTCCCCATCGTCATCGGTGGCTTCGAAGCCCAATCCATCGCCATCGCTCTTGAAGGTATGCGCCCCAATAGACCCCTTACCCACGACCTGCTTAAAAACGTCATGCTCACCTTCGACATCCACCTCGAAAAAATCATCATCAACAAACTCATCGAAGGCATCTTCCACGCCTGCCTCATCTGCAACAAAGACGGCCAAATCTACGAAATCGACTCCCGCACTTCCGATGCCATCGCACTCGCCCTCCGCTTTAACGTACCCATCTACGCCCGCGAGGAAGTGCTCAGCGAAGCCGCCATCACCGTCAACGCTCCTGACGACACCACCTCTACCACCAGCGAAAGGGAAAACACCCCCACCAATCGCCCCGAAGATATCTCCCGCCTCAACACGGCCGAACTCGAAAAACTCCTCAAAAAATGTATCGAAGATGAAAATTACGAAATGGCAGCCATCGTCCGCGACGAGCTAAAACGCCGACAGGAAGCCAACGATTGACCACCCTACATTACCCCCCCCACAAGACCGACACCCTTCCATCGCATGATGTATCACGCCAACTCATTATCTAATTATTTCATATTTTTGTGATTCAAATGTATTTGATTCTGTGTATGAAATGGTTGTACCGATACAGCGCCGCACAGCCTCTCCTCAGCATCCTCCTCAGCATGTCGTGGTGCACAACAGTGCTGAGCCAGCTTCCCCAATTTCGTCCGCATTACTTCCAGAGCGATACGGCACAGCGCGGCGTGAGCTCTACGCTACACGTCGGCATTGGCGATGTCAACGGCGACCTATTGGACGACATAGCAGTAAGTAATCAGGGACGCACACTCCACGTGTACTATACAATGGGCGATGGCAAGGGCTTCATCAAGGGACCCGTCATTCCCGTGTCCAATCCACCATTTTATACTATGGCAATCGCAGATTTCGACGCCAACTACCGAGCGGACATCTTCTTGGGCAACTATCACAACCCACACCAACTCCTTCTCAATCCCGCATATCCTACCTTCCAACGCATACGCATCCCCGCAGACAACACCTATCCGCAATCCATTGCCATCGCCGATTACGACCACAACGGTTGGCTCGACATTCTCATCGCCAACGATATCGCAGCGAATACCTTTCTCTTACAAGACAGTGCAGCATCTTTTCGAAAAGAAATCTCGATTTTGCGTGCTCCTGATGACTTCCTCCACGCAGCCGGCAATTACGGTGTAGCCCTCACCGATGTCAACGGCGACCATCGCCTCGACCTCTATATCGCCAAATGCTTCCCCGGCGAAAACGACACCCTTAGCCCCTTGCGACTCAACCAACTCTACCTGCAGGACTCCACAGGCAGCTATGTCTTGGATAGCACAAACCAATGGCAGCTCCACTTCGGAGCCCAATCCTGGACAGCCAACTTCGGTGATCTCGACAACGATGGCGACTTCGATGCCCTGGTAACCCATCACGACCGAGCTTCCTATGTACTCGAAAACACGGGAAACCACTTCGTCCGTCGAGAGCATAGCGCCAACATTCATATCGACAACTATCCCATCCAATCCGTGCTCTACGATATCGACAACAACGGCTACTTAGACATCATCATCGGAGGCTTCCCAGCCTATATCTATCTCAACTTCGGCAATTGGCAGTTTCGACCACTCCGCAATGCCTATGATCTCTACCCACCCTCTTCCTTGACCGTAGGTGATCTCAACAACGACGGCTTTGCCGACATCCTGACCAACCACTATCTCGAAAGCCAGGCTACCCTACCCGACCGCGTGTTTTTCAACAGCCCCAACGACAACCATTTCATACGCATACGCCTCATTGCCCCGCCCCCCAATACCGACGCCATCGGTTCGATCGTCCGCTTAAAAAGCGGTGGGCAATGGCAATTGCGCCTGGTCGAATCCGGTATCGGCTACGGCATAGCCAACAGCACCATACTCCACTTCGGCCTCGGCTCGGCATCCATCGTCGACTCGCTGATCATTTACTGGCATGACGGCGACACGACCCTCTACACACACCTCCAAGCCGACGGCACATGGATCTTGCACAAACGCGATACACAATGTGCCCAATTTCTCCCCCAACACGATGTCATCACATACGACATTTGTCCCGGCGACTCCGTCGTGCTCAGCATACCCAGAGGTGCAAAACTGCTCTATTGGTCAGGCCTCCAAGATACGACCGCCACTGTTACCGTACGTCGCACCGCCAACTACCGAGCCTTCTACCATGATAGCTCCGGATGCCTTCGGTATAGTCCGCTCTACGTCGTCCGTGTCAACCCCGTTTGGACACCTGAAGTACATATTCCCTCCCCAACCCATGCCTGTCGGGGCACTGAACTGACAGCCATCCGACGGGATAGCAATCTGCTCTGGTGGAATGCCCTTGACGTCGATACCCTCCAGATCAGTAGCGATACCTCACTGTGGTATTCCTATCGCTACCTCTGTACCACCGCCTTTTCCGATACATTGCACTACCATTTTTACCCCACACCCTCTCCGCCACCCATAGGTGACACAGTGGACGATAGCATTTTGGACACACTCATCATCGACAACGATAGCGCTTTTTGCCAATGGTACACCTCCGATACGAGCACCATTCCCTTTTTTATAGGTGACACCCTTGCACTATCCTCCGTACCTGAACAAATACATACGCTGTATGTCCGTCAATGTATGAACTATCCCTTACCCAGTGAGCGCTGTGGCCTATCGTTGGATGCCCTCGGAAAAGGCGGATACCACGTCGACCATAAAAATGTCTCCGTCTTTTTCGAAGTCTTCGAAACACTCGACCTCATAGAACTGAAGACCTATGCCGACAAAGCAGGCCCACGCAGATTGCTTATCTACAATGCACGCGACTCCCTGATATGGGCAAAGACCTACGACATCCGCGAAGGACGCAATACCCTGCCCATCTATCAACGCCTCACACCCGGCACCTATCGAATTACGACAGACACGACGACCAATTTACTACACCTCGGCACTAAAAGCCCCCAATTACTGCGACACAGCAATGCCGTCATCTATCCGCTACAGTGCAGTTCCCTTTTGCGCATTACACACACCGACCTTGCACAGTTCAACTACTATTACTTCTACGATTGGAAAGTGGCAACCGTACCCCTGGAATGCTGTTCGGAGCGGAAAAAACTCATCTTAAAACGCATCTCAACTTCCAACAAGTCAGTTCTATCTTCGAGTGGTACTTTTCAACTATTCCCCAATCCACTGCCCTATGGGCATACCCTTTATGTGCAATGGGACGACTCAAACGCTCCATTGAACTCTAATACCCTGCACTTTGACGTGCGTGATATCTACGGCAAAGTTCTCCAAAGCGGTATCTTGCACAGTCCATCACATAGGACAGCCCTGCCGGTGCAGCTCCCCTCCGCTGGCACCTATATCGTAAGCCTGCGTGCGCAAGGCAAACCACCCGTGAGTACAGTGCTCATCGTGC
>JALWKB010000096.1 GCA_026996805.1 Saprospiraceae bacterium
CTCCATCGGCGATCTCCCAATGCGAAGAGCAGTGGATTGGTGCAACAAAGTATCTCGTATCGTTTTGCCCGAGCCAAAGACGGGCCTCCGCGTCCAGTACAAGCGCTCTAATTGGGCACGCATCGGCAGCGAAGGAGTAAAATACACCCCCGCCGTCACGTAACGCCTCCGCGCACTGGGTATGTCTTCGGCTGTCAAAACGCGCCGATATTGCAACCCCACACGCATATACCAACCGGTAAAATCCAGGCGGTCGTTGAAAAAAGCCTGATTGGGGTTGAGCCGTAGGGGTGGCAGGATCTCCCTCTCCTTGCCGATGTGTCCAAAGATTTTACCCACGCTCAATCCTCCACTCCAATCTCCTACCTTGATGGCATTGGTCCACAACAGCTGATAGCTGCCCCCGCTTCCCTTGAGCCGCTGCTCCACTTCGAAGGAATCTCTATAGAGAGTAGTAGACGTAACACTGTATTGCACTACCGTGTAGGGGATGAGCGAAAACCCCATGGCCCAATGGAAGCGCGCCTTGCGCTTGCGAAAGAGCTCCTGTATAAAATTGCGCATCGGAAAGGCCAGATCCATGCGCTGGGCTCCTCCCCTACGCACAATAGCTGTGGAGTCTCCCTCCTTCAATTGTGCCATTTCAAACAGCCCGCCGCTCTCGAAGGCCGTCCACTGCAGGGATGCGAGTGCGGCCGGATTGTCGACATTGAGCAGCGCCGGATGCTGCCACGAAGCGCGCAAGTTGCCGCTGTAATACACCGATGCATTCGCCCGCTGCACGACATTGCCCAACCCCACGATCGAATACGGCTGTTCGTTGGCCACTTGTGCCCGCAGCCCAGGAGCCACCAAAAGGGCTATAAAAGCACTAAGTCTCACTATACAAGTGCGATCACATACGAGCATTATACTGCAGAATTTCATACAATCCTTCTAAGACCAGATGCGGGCGTATTTCGGCACGTCGTGCAATATGCGCCTGTAGCAACCTTGCATCCCCGCCTGTCAAGATGAGCGCAAAGTTAGGAAATTCTCGCTCCAGTGCACGACAATACCCTTCGATTTCAAAGGCCAGTCCGCGCAAAGCACCCGCCCGCATCGCCTCCTCGGTGGTTCGACCCAACAACGGCACGACCTCCGACAGCTCGACCCGTGGCAAAGCACTGGTAAACCGATGCATGGCCTCCAAGCGCATACGCACCCCCGGGGCAATATTGCCTCCGCGATGCATCCCCGCAGCATCCAACACATCGTACGTCACACAAGTACCCGCATCGACCACCAGTGCCGCACCCCCACCACTGCAACGCCGCGCCCCCGCCAGCGCAGCCACGCGATCCCTGCCCAACTGCCACCGTTGGTATTCCGTATGAAATGGTACGGGCGTAGCCCCATCCAATCGCAAGTACAACGGCGATGTGCACACAATCTCCACGGGTAGCTCAAAATCCTCCACCACAGATGACACGACCATGGGACAACCCTCAACAAAAGCCGGCATGCCCCGCTCTGTAAGCTCCTCATGAGTGTAGACCTCGAGATCCACAATCGTACCATCCTGAAAACGGGCAAACTTCACCCGCGTGTTGCCCACATCGATGGCTACAGCCCGTCGCAAAGTCTCCTCTGCCACTGCGATAAAATGTTTCGTCGGTGTGTACAAGACCAAACGCTCAAATGGGCAAATAACGTCTCTACGAGTAAAAACTCTTAACTTTACCTTTTGGGAAAAATATCACACTAAAGGACTGCAGAGACGAAAGTGATGCGGCAGAAATATCGCCCCGTGTTGGTCGTCGTCATCGTCTTGCTGTGCGCGGCCGCAGTAGGATGGGCATGGCGACATTGGGACGCCGGAGCACTCAAAGCACCCGGCAGCAAAGTCATCCGTACCTGCTGCCAGTTTGGCTACGACGTGCCCTATTTCATCTGGCCCTTCGGAAGCGCCGAAAAACTCACCAGCTTCGACCAGCTCGGCCCACACGTCTACCTCGGCGACAAGTCCGAAAACAACGGCATCCTCTACACCCACCGCGGAGGATTTATCGACATGGGGCACCTGCGCGACTATGCCGACTGGACCTATTACCTCCACCACCGTATCCGCAAAGCCGTCTCCGCCCACAGCGATACCCTCGTACTCTACCTCGGCACCGAAGGCGGCGAAAAATACCTCGTCGTCTTCCTCGACAGCTTTCCCGCCACCGACGAAAATATCATCCGCCTCGCCGGCTATATGGCCTTCCAATTGGGCATTTGGCACGAAATAGCCACGTGGTACGGCGTGTCCTTCATCCCCTTTATCCCCGAACAGTACTCGAGCTTCAGCCCCGAAGACCTCTATTCCAACGGCCTTGGCGTCGAACTCGGCACAAAAGTGCTGCGCACCCCCGGCAGCTATACCAAAAACATGACCCGACTCATCCGTTCCACCCTAAACGATCTACTACCCGTCTCAACTATCGACGACACCAAAAGAGCCATGGACAAGGTCGAAGGCATCTGGTGGAACAAAGACGTCTACCTGCCCAGTGGTGCACTCCTCAAACGGCGCTACTACGACATCCACCCCCCGCTCTACCCCTGGCGCCTGCCCGAAGACGAAGACCAATACCCACCCCATGCCGTCTATTTCGACACCACCACCACCGACGGCACCCCGCTCGACCTGTTCTTCCGTTTCGAAATTCACGCCAACGAAAAAATACCCGTCAACAAAATCTTCGGCTACCCCAAGACCGTCCTCACCCATCGCGATTTCGATACCCTCATCGCACAAATCCGAAGAGAAGAACAAAGCGGTGCTCACCTCCAAAATCACCAACCACAATAAACCCTTCCCCCTACAGGGTTGCCTTCCCTATAGTGTATGAAATCGAGGATGCATACCCTCGACAATCAGTCCTCTTTGACCTTCTTCTTCTTTTTCTTCTTGGGACGCGTATTGCCGTAGCTCCCTAAAAAAAACTTTCCGCGACGCGTCCTGCGATCTCCTTTGCCCATACAGCTCAGTAATTTTGACAAATAGGCCTGCAAATATCGAAAAAATCGCACACTTCCACCTATACACACCGCGTGCGACCCCCGTCGACAGGGAGATTGACGCCATTGAGATACGATGCCCAAGGCGAGGCCACAAAGGCCACCACGTGTGCAATCTCCTCAGGCGCAGCAAAACGCTTGAGCGGTATGGACTCCTCCATCTGTCGCGTCAAAGCATCTACCGATACTTTACGACGCTCTGCCCAAGTGCGTATCAATGTAGACAATCGCTCCGTAGCCGTAGCTCCTGGCAATACCGTGTTGACCGTAATGCCGTGCGGCCCCAGTTCCACCGCCAGTGTCTTCGCCCAATTGGCAACGGCAGCACGCACCGTATTGGATACGCCCAACCCGTCAATGGGCGCCTTGACCGATGTCGACGCAATATTGATAATCCGACCGTAGCGCGCCGATTGCATGCCCGGCACAAAGACCTTCGTCAAGGTGTGAAAGGCGAGCAAATGCCGCCGTATAGCCCTCTCAAAATCTCCAGCCTCCGCCTCC
Organism: Saprospiraceae bacterium; assembly: GCA_026996805.1. Classification (GTDB taxonomy): domain Bacteria; phylum Bacteroidota; class Bacteroidia; order Chitinophagales; family Saprospiraceae; genus S141-43. Next base: position 3,550 of record JALWKB010000096.1, read on the forward strand.
AACAACGGCGCCGAAGGCGGACCACCCGTGTTGTTGACCAAAATGTGTACCACCGAAACCTCCGCAAGAATATCGCGTGCCACCGCCTCCACCGCCGCCACATCTTCAAAATCCACCACCCGATAGCCATGCCCCAGCGACCCTACCGCCTCCAGCTCCTCCACGAGCTGCTGCAACAATTCTTCCGACCGCGCCAACGCAATCACACGAGCACCCCAAGCCGCCAGCACCCGAGCCACCGCCCGCCCAATGCCCTGACTCGCTCCACCTACCACCGCCGTCTTGCCGCGTAAAATGTCCATAAGACCAACCATTTTATACGAGAGCGAACTTACACAAAATCCGCCGTACACAACCCACCGCCGCACGCCCACCATTTTATACGAAAACCGACATCAAACAGATTAAAATATTTTTTAATGTATATTTGCAGCGTCTTCTGTTTCATACACATGAAAATATTTTGTAATATGAAAAGGGGTTGCAAACATGGCGCTACGATGTACGCGCTGCTCCTATGGGCCCTTACCGCCATAATCGCTCGGGCACAGCAGCGCGCCTGTCCCATCATCGTGCCTGCTGCACCGACCACCCTTTATGCCATCGAGCGCACACCTGCATCGGTGCGCAATCTCCTCTGCCAGCAGCACGGTACACCTTGGCAACATCCCGAGCGAGCCCGTCGCGAAGACGGCAGCTATGCCACCCTACTCATGCCTCAAATGGGATGGACGCAGTGTCTCTACGCCAGCGACTTTCGCTTTGATCTACCCCCTCATGCCATCGTCACGGGTGTCGAACTCATCGTCAAAGGGCATGTGCGGGGCTCTGCCGTACGCGACCTGCGGATTCAACTGGTCGACACCAGCGGGATGCCGTACGGCGTCAACCAACAGTCCACCGCGCAGCAGCACGCCTGGCGATCGCGTAACGCTACGACATGGACGTACGGCGGCAAAAACACTACATGGCATACCACGTTGTCACCCGACGTGATCAACCACCCGCAGTGGGGCGTGCTCATCCAGTTATTGCACCCCGGCATGGATTCTACCGCTGAAGTGTACGTCGACGTGGTTCGCCTGCGGGTG
>JALWKB010000097.1 GCA_026996805.1 Saprospiraceae bacterium
GTGTGCCCAATATCTGTACCCCTTACGAGGGGCAGTACATGATGATGGTGCACGGCGGTCAAAATTCGATGTGGTGCTACACGGTCAATGTCCAACCCAATACCGACTACAAGTTTCGCGGCTATTTCATGGGAGCTGATTTTGCTGGGATCGTCGAAATGGTCGATGTGGAGGTGACCATTAACGGTCAGTCTATTGGCACGGTCGGGGGTGTTCCCATCTGCACATGGGAAGAGCTCTCGGCTATCTGGAATTCCGGCCCCAGTGTCACGGCCCAAATTTGCATCAACGGTACCGGCGGAGACAATGCATGGACAGCATTCGATGCCCTTGAGTTTGTCGAGTGCTGCGTTGAAGAAGACAAGGTGACCGTCTACGTCGAAGAGGTCGAAGCCTTTACTCCCTTAGTGCCGCCCATCACCTGTCTCTTTCCTCAAGCGCAAATCGACGGTGGTCGGTATTCGCGCGGCAATATCGTCAGCTATCATTGGGAAGCAATCGACGGCGAAATTGTCAAAGGACAGAGCGACCCCGTCGTCACTGTGGGCAAGCCGGGTATCTACGTGCTGCACGTCACCGGCCAATACGGATGCATGGACACCGACACCGTTGAAGTGGAGGGAAATAACCAGCCACCACCTCTCAGCATCGATGCCTTGCCCATTACCTGCCAGCGCGATACGGGTTTTATCTTCGCCGAAGCAGAAGGCGAAGAGCTCCGCTACCAATGGACTGGACCCGATAGCTTTGTGTCCACCTATGCACGCGACACGGTATTTCATGCGGGCAAATATTACCTCACCATCGAAGACAAATACCACTGTAGGAGCATCGACAGCGTAGAAGTCAAAGACTTGCGTCTACAAAAGTCCTACACTCTTCAGATCGACTCTTTCCGCTGCGACAGAGACACGGCCACTGTGCGCATCGTCGGTGATTCTCTTATAGTGTCAACCACCTGGGTGCTGAGGGATACGATTTTACGAGGCCTGTATGAAATCGTTGTCGTGGCGGACGACACCGTCTACACGACAATCGTCGATCGGGGCGGATGCATGTGGCACGACACCGTTGTGCTCATCGACACCTTTGTCAAGCCCGAGGTACAACTCCATACCAACGGACTTTCCTGTGATAGCCCACAGGCATGGATCTATTTAAACAGCACAATGCCCGTGCGTTCCGTCGTCGTCGTTTATCCCGATGGAGGTATCGACACTTTTCGATCTTTAAACCTACAGCGCATCCCAACTAGAAGGGGTGGATTGCACTTTTTGTCGTTTGAGTTTGATGGAGCTTGTCCCGTAATGCAGGAGATAAAGGTGCCGGTACGGGATAGTCTTCCGCGCTTTCAACTCATCGGCGATACGCTGGACTGCGCGAGGCGAAAAGCCTGGTTGCGCGTAGTTGGAGATAGTACTTATCGGGTGTGGTGGTCGGGACCGGGCATCTCGGATGTGTATGGACATGTATTGGAAATTACGCGGGGCGGATGGTATTACGTCGAGGTAGAAAATGCCACGCACTGTCGCGTGCGCGACTCCATCTTTGCGTTTGAAGATACCACTTCACCCCGCATTGATTTGCCCGAGCGGCTCATTTTAAATTGCTACAGTCCGGTGGATACGTTCATCCCCTCTTATTCGGATAGCGCCAACACTTCTATCGAGTGGTACACACCTGGAAGCCAACGTTACGGGAGGAGAGATACTATCGTGATCGATCAAAGCGGTGAATGGGTTGTGCACCTGCGAGCTTCTAATGGGTGTACCACACAAGATACCTTGTGGGTCTTTTACGACACCTCGCGTCCCAAGCCTTCTGTCGATGTGCAGGGCATCAATTGTATACATCGACAGGCCGAAGTGCGCATCGTTTCAGAACACATAGAGCAGTGGTTGTGGAAGGGTCCCAACGATACGACGTATCGACCAGGTGATAGTGTTTGGAGCAGCACTTCGGGAGGAAAGATATGGTACCGCTTGCGATACCGCAATGGCTGCTGGAGAGAAGACTCCCTCCTCATCGGTGTGGATACCTTGCCACCTATTATTACGCTCTATGAAGACAGTCTTACCTGTCAGAGAGACACGGTTGCCCTGCGCGCAGACATCCGCGGCTCATGGGATAGCCTCCTATGGACAGGTCCCAATGGTTTTCGGTCAGAAGAGCTACACCCACAAGTATCTCGCGAAGGAACGTATCGGCTTCAAGTCTATGGGAGCAATGGCTGTACTGCTGAATCAAGCACAACGGTGTACCACAGTGGAGAAGCGCCGACTGCAGAGCTTCGCTATCGCGGATGGATCAATTGCAGCGCTCGGCAAGACACCCTGCGCGTCAGTGCTCCACAACCGGGATGGAAATATCGATGGACTCTACCCAATGGAGCTACTGTAGAGGATAGCCCACGGTTGGTCGTCACCGACTCGGGCAGGTACGAATTGGTCGTCATCGACGCCAGCGGATGTACGGCGCATTACAGCGTCACTGTCCAACTGGACACCACGGCACCTCGTATCCAGTGGAAGGTCGATACATTGACCTGTGTCGACACGACAAACCGAATCACCGCAGTCCACGGCGACAGCTCTGTCGTGAGTTATACCTGGTGGGGGCCGGATGGATCACTCCTACGCGACAGAGTACCTACTGTGTTCCACCGCGGGGGGCGTTATATCGTCGAATATATGGGCACGAACGGCTGTACCCATCGCGACACACTCGTAGTACCTGAAGACCGCATCGCCCCTTCGCTCCGTGTGGTTGATGACAGCTTGGGGTGTGCTGTCGACTCCGTGCTACTGCGATTTCATACCGATATAGACCATTATCAACTGCATTGGATTTACGGCGGTCGGGTGATAGGCCGCACAAATCGCGTCTATGCGCATCTGCCCGGCACCTATATCGCAGTGCTTACCAACCCACGCAATGGCTGCACTGCCATAGACACGGCATACATCGCCCCTCCCTACCCCATCGAAGGAGTTGCGTTACACACCAATTTCGATTGTACATTGGGAGTGTATTTGGTTACTCTGAGAAGTATCAAAGGCGGTACTGGTCCTTTTAACCTACGCATCAATGGTCAGCCCCGATCATTAAAGTCACAGCCTTGGCACGTGTCCAGTGGGCACAATGCTATCCAGCTCATCGATAGCAAGGGCTGTGTGTACGATACAGTGGTCACACTCGATAGTATAATCCCTCTGCGCATAGCACTACTGGACAGCGTGGTCGTTGATTACGGAACCGAGGTGCGTCTGGTAGCACAAGTCAACCGCTCCCAAAGGGAAATTCATCAAATCGGCTGGCATCCAATTGATGGGCTCAGTTGCGTGAACTGCTTAGACCCTACGTTGCGAGCGACTCGAAGTGCAACGTATGTGTGTGAAATCGTAGATGTGTATGGCTGCAGCGACAGTGCGGCAGTATACATCAAAGTGCGCGTGCCCCAAAAGGTGTACTTCCCCAATGTCCTCCATGCAAGTCCAAGCGCGATCAACAATCGATGGAAGCCTCTTCTACCCGAGGGGCAAAGTGGCTGGATCGAAGCGCTGGACATCTTCGACCGATGGGGCGAACGGGTCTATACCGTACGTGGCGTATCGGTAGAGGAGTTTGCGGGTTGGGACGGTCACTTTAACGGCAAAATCCTACCAGCTGGCGTCTATGTCTATCACTTGCGCCTCCGCCTGGCAGGCCAGGAGGGTACGAAGACCTACCTGGGGCAGATTACCTTGATTCGATAGCGGTGAGGTGCGCCATTTAAGTCTGTAAGTTGAGTATGTCGGACATATGGAGGAGGTGCACTCCAGCGGCGCGCATCTGCTCAAATGCCTGTGTCTCATCGTCGGGTTGGAGATTGACGGCTCGCACCGCTTCGCGCACTACGAAGGTTTCAAAACCCAGTCGGGCTGCATCTAAGGCGGTGGAGAGCACGCAGTAATCGGTGGCGAGGCCTACGACCACCAGCTGATCGATGTGGTGTTTGCGCAGGTAAAATTCGAGATCTTCGTTGGTGGCTTCAAAGGCGGAATATCCGTCATCGGAATTGCCCGTGCCCTTCAGGAATACTTTTTGGATGTGCAGCACATCGAGCGTTTCTGGAAAGCGCGCACCGTGGGTACCACGTACACAGTGTACAGGCCATTTTTCGAAATGTACGGTTTGGGAAGGATGCCAATCTTTACTGGCCCATACGTGTCGAAAGCGCGGCATGAGCTGATTGATGGGCTCGATGACTTCGTTGCCCCTTGGCACAGCTAAAGCTCCTCCTTCGAGAAAGTCGTTTTGGACATCGACGACAAAAAGTGCTGCTCTATCGGGATGTACGGTCATAGGTTTTGAATTTTTGTATAAAATGGTAACGCAATTGCCACAGCTTATCGCTTAATCCCACTTTGTAGAGATGTGGATTTTCGAAACGCCTGGTCTCTTCACTGAGTTTTTGCAATCGCTCGCGTCGGTATTGCGATATCTTATAGGGGTCCCGCTCATGGGGCAAGGCCTTGCCCTGCTCCATCACTTTATGGAGGAGCGGCTCATGTGTCAGGCCTTCAATACGCGTATGCAGATGTCGAAAATTGGGATGATAGACCACATCCA
>JALWKB010000098.1 GCA_026996805.1 Saprospiraceae bacterium
TGAGCGATCTGCAAGGCAACGAAGTGCAAGACGATCTCCTCAACGATCCCGGCTACAGCCTGTGGATCATCAGCTATCGACTCAAGGGCAAACCCACGGAAAAAGAAATCATTATCCGCGATAGTATTTTCTACTACGACACCACTTGGCTGGATAGAGATTCCTTCGTCGTGCGACGCTATTTGGATACCATCATCCCCCGTCATCAAAAGGCACAGGTGATGGAGTGGGACAAAGACTTTGTCGATATCTATACCCACAAGATTCAGCCCGTGGCTGAGAAGCTCGCTCGAGACGGTGTGCGCGTACTTGCCATCATCGGTGGTGCAAGCGCTCCGACGATCGAAGACTTTGCGGAAACCATTGGGGCCACCTATCCGCTCTACGAAGCTGACGACATCTTGCTCAAGACCATTATCCGCTCCAATCCCGGCCTTGTACTCGTCAAAGACGGCACCATCTTGGCCAAGTGGCACCACAGGAAGTTTCCTTCCTATGAAGAAATCAAAGAGCAGTACTTGAAGTCCCACTGATCGTGGCCAACCGCCGCCGTGCTGCCCCTTCCGAAGTGCACGCCATTGTAGTCATACCCGTCTGCGATGAAGAGCGCATCGTTCCGCTGGAATGCTTGGATCCCGAAGCCAACAATCACTCCTTTGAGATCCTGCTCGTCGTCAACCACGCCGTAGGAGCTGCCCGCTCGGTGGTCGAGAGCAATGCACGGTGGTTCGACTCCAACCATTTCATACGACAGCCCTACCTTTACCTCCTTGATGCTCGAAATTTGCCGCCCAAACAAGCCGGTGTAGGTACTGCTCGCAAGATAGGCATGGACGAAGCATGCCGCAGGTTTCGCTCCGCGGGAAGGACCGACGGCATCATCCTCTCAATGGATGCCGACACCGCGTGTCCGCCGAATACGATCGACCGGGTCGTAGATTTTTACGCGCGACATCCGAAGTGCGAAGCGGCTATCAGCTACTTTGAGCACCCTTTACACCCCCAAGAATGGCCATGGGAACACTTGCCACCCGATGTCTTTCGCGGTATTTACGCCTACGAACTTTATTTGCGCTATCACATCCGCGGGATGCGCTGGGCAGGTCATGTGCAGGGCTATCAGACCATTGGATCATGTATGAGCGTGCGGTATCCAGCCTATCTGAAGCGCGGCGGCATGAATCGGCGTCAGGCAGGCGAAGATTTTTATTTCCTACACAAGTACAGCCTGGTGGGTACCCTCGGAGAAATTCAGACACTGACCCTGCACCCCTCGCCTCGTATATCGCACCGCGTGCCCTTTGGCACGGGCAAGGCCATAGCGGATTTTATCCAGCGCGGCTATCTCTACGCCGTTGTACCCGAGGCCTATGCCATCGTGCGCCACTGGTTGGCTCTAGTGCCGCGATATTTCGAAGGCAGGCCGACATTAGAGGTCGATGCGCGGCTTGAGGCATTTCTCCATCAGCAGCATTTCAACAGCGCACTTGAAAAAATGCGTGCGCACAGTGCCACTCCACTCAATTTCATGAAGCGATTTTTTCAGTGGTTTGACGCACTCAAATTCCTGCAATGGTTGCACTACTACCGCGACCACAACGGGCAAGAGCTACCTGTCGAAACAACCGCTGCCCAACTGCTGAAGCAAATGCATATCCATCCGTCGTCCGACCTCCTCCAGCAATATCGCACCCTTGACCGCATGGAAGTATACCGCCCGTGGGATCGTTGGAAGAGGGCTTTGGATTCCTAAAGCTCTACCGATGTGTTGCACTTTCGGATTAAATTGATGTATAAAATGGTGCGAGCGGGGGGATGGCTGTAAAAATGCACATGTAGCCGTATGAAATAGTACAGCGCCCACCATTTCATACGAATAAAATACACAAAATATGGAGACAATTGGTGAAATGGTGTTAACTTTGCATTTAATGTGCTTTGTAATTCAAATTGCCTATCGAGGCCAATTTGATTTATAGAGAAGGGAGGAGAGACCGGGCTCTGTGAATCCCTGGCAACCTGCCCACACAAGGTAAGGTGCCAAAACCCGGCCCGTTAAGGGGATTATAAATTGAATTGGTGTTGCATCACCGATTTGTACACCTTGGTTGATTTGTGGTTATGAAAGGGAAGGATCTTGCCACATACTTATCGCGGTCTATACTTGTGCTCGACGGTGCCATGGGCACGATGATCCAATCGTATGGTTTGGGGGAAGAGGACTATCGCGGTGAGCGCTTTGCAGATTGGCCAGTGTCTCTCAAGGGCAACAACGACCTACTCAATCTCACACAGCCGCGGATCATTTACGAGATCCATGAGGCATACTTGCGAGCAGGTGCCGACATCATCGAGACCAATACGTTTAATGCCCAAGCTATTTCCTTAGCGGACTATCAGATGGGGCAGCTGGCTTACGAAATCAACGTTGCTGCGGCGCGCATTGCGCGCAAGGCTGCCGATGCAATCACCGAAGAGACGGGACGGAAACGCTTCGTAGCTGGGTCTATCGGTCCCACCAACAAGACGGCATCGCTCTCTCCCGACGTGCAAAACCCCGGCTATCGCAATGTCGACTTCGATCAGCTAGCACAGGCCTATGCAGAACAAATACGCGGCCTGGACGACGGAGGGGTTGATCTCTTTTTGATTGAGACGATCTTCGACACGCTCAATGCACGGGCGGCCTTGTACGCTCTCCAACGGCACTTTCGACGCACCGGCACGACCAAGCCCATATGCGTATCCCTCACCATAACGGACAAGAGCGGTCGAAACCTCACGGGCCAGACACTGGAAGCCTTTGTCACATCCGTCTCCCATGTGCCGCTGTTGGCCATAGGATTGAATTGTGCCCTTGGTGCGGGAGAAATGCGCCATCACATCGAGCGGCTGTCCCCCATCACGGAGGCCTACACTCTGCTCTATCCCAACGCCGGACTGCCAAACGCACTCGGTGAATACGACGAGACACCCGAAGAGATGGCCACCGTGTTGGAGGAATATCTCCGTCAGGGATGGCTCAACATCGTCGGCGGCTGTTGTGGCACTACGCCGCAGCACATTGCGCTCTTTCGCGAGCTGGCAGACAAGTATCCCCCACGTGTGCCACCGCGACTGCCGAAGCGGACAATGGTTGCGGGTCTCGAAAATCTCGTCATCGAGCCATCGATCAACTTTGTCAACATCGGCGAGCGCACCAATGTAGCGGGCTCCCGCAAATTTGCCCGCCTCATACGCAACAACCAATTCGAAGCGGCCGTAGAAGTGGCGCGACACCAAGTAGAAAACGGTGCGCAAATCATCGACATCTGCATGGACGATGCCATGCTCGACGCCCCGGCTGCAATGGAAAAATACCTCCGCCTCCTCGCCTCCGAACCCGATATCGCACGCGTGCCCTTTATGATCGACAGTTCCGACTGGGAGGTCATCGTCCGAGCTCTAAAGAATATCCAGGGCAAACCCATCGTCAATTCTATCAGCCTCAAAGACGGCGAAGAGGCCTTCACGTCCAAGGCCCAAGAGCTCCAGCTCTACGGAGCGGCTGTAGTGGTCATGGCATTTGACGAAGCGGGACAAGCCGATACGTTCGAGCGCAAGGTGGAAATCTGTGAGCGCAGCTATCGCCTGCTCACCGACAAAATCGGCTTTTCGCCACACGACATCATCTTCGACCCCAATGTGCTGGCGATCGGTACGGGCATGCGCGAACACGCGCGCTATGCCATCGACTTTATCGAAGCCACCCGCTGGATCAAACAGCACTTGCCCGGCGCCAAAGTATCGGGCGGCATAAGCAACCTGTCCTTTGCCTTTCGCGGCCACGACACAATCCGTCAGGCCATCCATGCCGCCTTCCTCTATCACGCCATCCAGGCCGGTCTGGACATGGCCATCGTCAATCCTGCCCATCTGATGGTCTACGAAGACATCCCAAAAGAACTACTGACGCTGGTCGAAGATCTCATCTTCGACCGACATCCCGAAGCAACAGAGCGCCTACTGGAATACGCCCAACGACATCAGAAGAAGGGCTCATCAGCAGCAAAAACCGCCCAATGGCGCGAAGAACCGCTCGAACAACGCCTCGAGTACGCCTTGGTGCGGGGTATCTCCAACTATCTGGAGGAAGACCTCCAGGAGGCGCTCAAGGTCTACCCCTCAGCTCTATCGATCATCGAAGGGCCGCTAATGCAGGGGATGAACCGCGTAGGGGAGCTCTTCGCCGAAGGGAAGATGTTTTTACCTCAGGTGGTCAAGAGCGCCCGCGTGATGAAAAAGGCTGTGGCCATCCTCTTGCCAGTCCTCACTGAAGAGCAAAAACGATCCAACTCCAATGGCAAGGCCGGTAAAATTCTGCTGGCCACCGTCAAAGGAGATGTCCACGATATCGGCAAGAACATCGTCGGCGTAGTACTTTCTTGCAACAATTACGAGGTCATCGACCTCGGCGTGATGGTGCCCTTAGAGGAAATCATCCGCACGGCCAAAGAGGAAAACGTCGATATCATTGGACTCAGCGGTCTGATCACCCCCAGTTTGAAGGAGATGAGCTATATCGCGCGCGAAATGGATCGCCACCAAATGCAAACACCCTTACTGATAGGGGGGGCGACGACATCAGAGCTACACACCGCTGTAAAAATCGCACCGCTGTACTCCCAACCGGTCATACACGTCAAAGACGCCCCTTCCGCCGTACAAGTGGCCAATCAATTGCTGTCCAAAAACAGGGAGCAGTTTGTCGAGTCCATCCGTCAAAAATACGAGGGCATTCGACAGCGCTATCACAATCGCAGCCATCGACAGGAGCTGCGTCCCCTTGCCGAAGCGCGCCGACATCGCTTCCCTTGGTCAGCAGAAGAAGCTCGCATCACCAAACCCAATACCACAGGCGTCCAACACTTCGAGCACATCCCCATCCGCGAGATCGTCCCATTTATCGATTGGACCTTTTTCTTTATAGCCTGGCAGCTAAAGGGCAAGTTTCCAGACATTCTCCAACACCCCGAAAAAGGGGAGCAAGCCCGCAAGCTCTATGCCGAAGCACAAGAAATGCTGGCCGAAATCGACCGATGCAACTGGCTGAAAGCCGCTGCTGCATTCGGCCTCTTCGAAGCCCATAGTGATGAAGAGAATGTCATCATTCACACCGACGAAGGTGAAGTGGTCTTGCATTTCCTGCGCAACCAGTCCCCCTCGCTCGAGTACAATCTCTGTCTTAGCGACTACGTGGCTCCCGCATCGAGCGGAGTGACTGACTACATAGGTCTCTTTGCTGTCACGGCAGGGCTGGGCATTGAGCGTCAAATTGCAGCCTTTGAGGAGAGCGGAGATCACTATCGGGCTATCATGCTCAAGCTGTTGGCAGACCGCCTGGCTGAAGCCTTGGCGGAAAAGCTCCATTACGAGATTCGCATACGCCACTGGGGTTATGCTCCTGACGAGCCGCTCGACGTACGGCGCATGCACAAGGAGCAATTCCGCGGCATACGACCCGCAGCAGGCTATCCCGCTTGTCCAGACCACTCAGAAAAACGCGTGATCTTTCGCGTCCTCCATGCCGAACAAATCGGCATGCACTTGACCGAAAGCTGTGCCATGTACCCAGCAGCATCTGTCAGCGGCTACTATTTCGCCCATCCACAGTCGAAATACTTCCATGTGGGCAAAATCGGTCGCGATCAGGCCCGGCTCTATGCCCAAAAGAAGGGCATGACTATCGACGAACTACAACAATGGATACCGAATAATCTGGTGTGACATGCGACAAAAAATCGTACTCAACCACTTGCCGAAGAGCTACAAGTTGACAGAAAAGCTCGCCTCTGCCGAGACGACCTTGCTCTCGCTGGAAATCATGCCGCCCCGGGTGGGGCAACAATTCGATGCACTACTGCATCAGCTGATGCCCATACTGGAGTTTCAACCCTCGTTTATCAACGTCACCTACCACCAACAAGAAAAAATCTACCGCGAAAAGCCCGACGGTACGATTGAAAAAATCGTATTGCGCAAGCGTCCCGGTACCGTAGGCATCTCCGCAGCCCTGAAATACAAGACAGGTATCGAAGTAGTCCCTCATCTCATCTGCGGCGGTTTTACCAAAGAAGAAACCGAATCGGCACTGTTTGACCTCCATTACTTAGACATCAAAAACGTCATGCTCCTGAGAGGCGACCCACCCCCCGGCAACAAACATTTCATACCCGAACCCAACGGACACAAATACGCCGTCGACCTCGTGCGGCAAGTGGCTAATATGAATAGAGGAATCTACCTCGATCACTCGCTGCTCGACCCTCAGCCCACCGATTTTTGTATCGGCGTAGCTGGCTATCCCGAAAAGCACTACGAAGCACCCAACATGTCCGTCGACCTCCAAAACCTCAAGGCCAAAGTCGATGCGGGGGCGCACTACATCGTCACGCAGATGTTTTTCGACAACCGCTATTTTTTCGAGTTCGAAAAGAAGTGCAGAGATATCGGTATTCGCGTGCCCATCATCCCCGGCATCAAACCCATTTCGCGAAAAAAACACCTCAAAACCATCCCGAAGACGTTCCACGTAAGCCTACCCGAAGAGCTCACCAACGAACTCCTCAAGGCCAAAGACGACAGTCACGCCTACGAAATTGGCATCGAATGGGCCATCCACCAGTCGAAAGAGCTCAAACGAGCCGGCGTGCCCATGTTGCACTACTACACCATGGGGCGGATGAAAAACATCTTTCGCATCCTTAGCGAGGTATTTTGACCGACGACCTTTCAGCCTACTCGATTAGCACCATTTTACCCGTGTGGTGGAATTCCGCTCCAATCAACTCGTATATGTAAGTTCCTGTATGCGGCAACTCGTCGTGAGCAATTCGCATCTCGCCGTAGCCCTCGTGGAAAAATCCACGCTTGTGGAAGACGATTTGACCCGTATGACTTCTGATGACCAGCTGTATCTGTTGCGCCTGAGGCAAGTAAAACCCGATCACCGTCGATTCGGACCACGGATTGGGCCTCGGTGCATACACTACTGCATGAGAAGGTGTGTGAGAGCGGCCGTTTTTGTGTATAAAACGCAAGACGAGCTGCTCATCCCCATCAGCTAAATAGGCTTCAGGCGCGATGATTCGATTGGAAAGACCAAAGGCCCTTTCGATCGAAGTCGAACGCTTCGCACGAACAACCAATTCGAAGAGTGTGTTGTCAAACACTCGATTGTTGGCCACCCACACAAAGGCGAAGATGCCCTCCCGGAGCTCTTCGAGGTTGAAATGCTCCAGTGTCATACCGATTTCGGTGTTGGGGATGACCCGTACGATTTCGAGTTCTTCGGTATTAAACTCCATAGTGGCCTGCATACCTTCGAGCTCGTGGATACGCCGAGCCTGGACGCGTATTCGCGCCGTTTGGCCCGGTTTCAGAGTTTCATCCTCTATGAGAATCTCGCGCTGCGACACATACCTCGGCGACACGCCGCGGAAGCGGTAATCCCCATTGACATCTCCGATTTTAATACCGACAAAGGCGAGGTCGACATCTCCCTCAAAAGGATCTAAATCATACACCTCAGGGAAGGGCCTCAAGAAGGGATCCTTCGGATCGATGAAATCGTAGTTTTTCGGTACAAACCGCCAAGAGGTGTTTTTGCGAAACTTGCGAATCTTGCCGAGGATCAATTTGCGCAGTTCACCCATGTCGGCCACCGAGATATCTTCGGAACGATTGACATCTGCAGCTATGATGGCATAGGGATTGTCGAGCGGACGAATGCCGAGCAAATGCTTGTGAATGGCGATCAAATCTTTGGTGCTTATACCGTAGAGGTATCCCTTTGTACTGTGAGGACGCACTCTATAGCTCGCGCCAAGTGGTATGTTGTCAAATCGAAAACGACCCTCATTGTCGGTCTGCACCATCAGACCATTGGAGCGATCGAGGTAGACGTCTACGCCCGGCACCAGCTCTCCTGATGATGTGCGTATGGAGCCAGCAATGGTGCCTTTAAGCGGGCTTGGACACAGTCCCTTGTTGTCTTGCACATCAACGGTAACCACACACTTCGACGTGTTGCCATTGACTATATCGGTGACCCACATTTCTACAGTGCGCAAGCCCACACTATCGCAATTGAAGATGCGCAAAGTATCGGTAGTGTCCGCGCTAAAGCTCAATACCACGGGATAACCACAGGGATGACTGCTCCCCATGTCTATATCAGTGGGACGCGCTTTGACCCACACTGTATCGGGGATGCCATTGCCGTCTGAATCCGCCGAGTCGAGCTCATACACTACGCCCGACATGCAATAGGCCGTCGGTGCCTTGCAGTTGCGCAGCTCAAAAGTATAACTGCAATCAGAGGTGTTTCCACATTTGTCTTCTACTATCCAACGTATGCGATGCGTGTCAGCTGGCACGACGACGGTAGCCGTGTTGCCCGTACCAGTGATATCGATCGTGCCATCATTGTTTAAATCGATGAAATACTGCCAAAACAGCGCATCCGAAGGAGTGCAATCATCGGTAGCTGTAGCACTCAACACGAAGGTGTCGGGTGCACAGTTGGCATTGTAAGTGCACTTCATCGTATCAGTACAAGGCGAAGTAATGACAGGTGCCACCGTATTGATGAGCTTGATCACCTGGGTATGCGTCCACTGGGCATAACTTCCACCAGCCGTCTGACACCAGTCGATGACCGTCCATGTGCGGAGTATCTTTACGCACGCATCGATGGCCAGTACATTGTATAAGGTGTCATCGCTAAAACTCATTCCCACCAACCGACAGGCATTGTCGGGTACCTTTGGCAATGCACTGGAATCGGGCAAGACATCGGGATCCAAAAGAGCCGTATTGCAACTGTCGACCAGGGTGTAATCCTTCGGCCAGACAATGCTGTCGGCCGTCAGCTCATGAAAATCACGAAACACAATGGTCTGCGTACACGAGCTGCTATTGCCCTGTGCATCTGTGACAATAAAGGTACGTATCAAGGTGCCCTCACCACATTGGTCGATAGCTGAAGTATCGACCTCCTCCACGATGGTAAGCGGACAATTGTCGTAAGCCAACCCGTCGATAGGCGGACCGCCAAAAAACACCGAATCGACATCGATGACTATGGTATCGCGCAAGGAATCATGTGCGACCAGCTCGCCAAAAACCCCGAGATTGGTGGGATCCCAACTGTACTGACAGTCGACCGTAATATCGGGCGGGCATTGTACCAGAGGAGGCACCTTGTCTTGAACCTCCACCGTGACCATACAGGTGCCGCTATTGCCACTCAGGTCGACAACCCTAAAATTGACCATTACCTCGGTGCCCACATCGGCACAGCAAAACACGACCTCTGGCCCCCATACCGGGGGATTGGCCCCCCCGCAACTGTCCGCACCCATGCGCTGCACCTCCATATAGTCGACACCACACTCGTCAAAACTGCCCAAGTCTACGTCTTGCGCTTTGAGGGTAGCCATGCCCATGCCATTGAGCGAAACGACGATGCGCGATTTACAAACGGCTACAGGAGGCGTCTGATCCCGCACCGTCGCGGTGATGGTATCCCGCGTGACATTGTAACACGAGTCAAACACTTCGTAGACGATGTGATGTACACCGACAGGAAGACGCGCCAAGCCCCCATTGGTCGACAACACACCACCGGGATAATGGATGCGTATCCCGGCAACTCCATTGCACGCATCCGCTACCGTCGCCGCCGGAAGCCATACATTGGCCTCACAGGAATATCGCCCCGTCGTTGCTGTCAACGTGCGCGGGAATACCTCCAGCGAAGGCCCGAGTGTATCGACAATGGTGATGCGCTGCACATGCTGGATGATGCGGTGCGTATCGCAGAAAAATTCAAACACCTTCCAAATGCGTATCCACTCCTTGCGACACGGCAAGAATACCACCTGCATGTCTTCATAGTTGGTGTTCATATTGCAGTACACCGGAGGAAAGGGATACAATGGCAAGGTGCCCAAATGAGGCACACCGAGCACATCGGGCCCGGGCAATGCACCGGGGACCTCCGCACAATACAGCACCGTATCGCGCGGAAAGACGATTTGATTGGGGTTGATTTTCTTTATGTAAATCGTGCGCATGCAAGTATCGAGGCTGACATTGCCGCTGCTGTCAACCGCTACCCATTTTTGTACGACCTTTTTAATGATCGAATCCGTGGCATTGCACGCAACAGGCATGATTTGCTCATCGACCAACACCGGCCGAGCCGTGCTGCAATTATCCGATACCACGGGTGGGGATACGTCAAACGGCTGATAGCAAAACAGCGTGTCGTCAAAGCACGAATCGATCCGCGGCGGCATTTTATCCTCTACCAGGACCTTGCCCCAGCACTTGTTGCCGTTTTGTTCGAGTATTAAAGTGTAGTACAGGGTCTTACCTACATGGGTTCGCCCCATTTTGTTGTTAGGGACGAGCGCTCCCGTTTCATCGCGGAGCTCAATGGAAAAGGCCGAATTGCAAAATCCATTTGTAGTATCCCCCGCATAGACCATGTACGGCTCTAAGACGACCATACAATCCTCATCTAAGGAGACATTGATATCCTTGCAGGCGACATCAGGGGCAGGAACCAATTGGACGAGAATGTTGGACTGACAGGTGGAAGTATTGCCCGAACAATCTTCGACTTGCCAAGTGATAATGTTGTTACCCGCTTCGACCATAAACGTGACCGTGGTATCGGTCTCCATCAACGGTGTAGGGCTGACGACCGTCACTGTCAAGCTATCGCTATTGCAGTTGTCGGTAGCGAGGGGTTTGCGCACCTTGACCACGGTATCACAACCCATGTGCAACATCACCGTCGTGTCCATACAGTGCAATACAGGCGCAACCGTGTCTTGCACGCGCGGAAAGACATACTGAATGGCGTAATTGATATTGCCCGCAGCATCTATGGCGCGTATGATGCGCCGACGCACGGGATGATACGGACATGCCTGCAGACGGAGACTATCAGTACAATCGCGACAACTCGCCGCATCACCTCGCAGATCCGTCTTTGGCAATATGTCTAAAAGGGTGAGCGTAGAGGGATTGGTGCGACTGATGGAAAAGATGCGGCCTCGATCCGACTGAAATCCCATCAATTGATTGCCTATGAAAAACATGCCCGAAAACTCGTCGGTCATCAATCCCGTACTGCCGACATAACCGTTGGAGACATTGGCCACATCACCGGGGATACACGACCCAATGGCCGTCGCAAGATCAATGCCGATCAATGCATTCTCCACCCCCATGAAGGCATACAAGCTGTCGCCGTCAGGAGTGGCTGCCCAATCTTGAAAGCCCCCCGATGGAAAACTGATCAAGCCCCTCATAAAACTGTCTACGCGCATTTGGAATAACAACAAGTACGGCAAACACGACACATCGAGCTGAATAGGCTTGTATAAGGGCGTAAAACCGGCAGCCAATTGACAAGGACTGCCCACATAGATTCTACCTAAGAACAAGCGCAAGTCGAGCACCGTATCTCGTACCGTATCAATAATCGTTGACACAGCCACGAAGTAAAACGTGTCATTGGCTACGTCACCTACATGCACCGAGACGAGACTAATGCCCACCGTATCCCCCGGAGGTAACATGGGCTTGGGTGGTGGTGGAATCGTGTCCATAACGAAAATCTGCCCCGTCCGAGGCTCCACCTCGGCAAAGTACACCACCGGTGGACTATCGACCACAAAAAAGTCCGTGCGACGCCCGGGCTCTGTCCACAATCCGTAAATGTGACATCCCGTCGTATCTTCGCAGTAATACCCTATCCCATTGATGCCATTGAGATTGGTCACCGCCAGCGTATCCTCTCCGTTGAGCATGCCATTGTGCTGGGATAGCACATAGGGCACATCGGGCATATCTTGCGGCCCATAGACCAAAAACGCATTGCCATTGCAGTTAAACGTGCCACCCACAATCTCCGGGGCTTCACTCACCACGGGATTGGAGCAATTATCACTGACCGGCGGAACTCCCGACGGCAACGGCCCCTGACAATACGCCGAATCACACATGGGCAAGGTCTCAAAGATCGGAGGTATGCGATCCGGACTACACTGAGCCTGCAACTGCAAGCTATACCACCATCCAAACAATACCATCGAAGCAATGGCGACAGACTTTTTCATATCCTTGAGGATTTGCATATTTACTCCTTTGTCGCACCATCGCTTCGCCTAAGGAGAAGAGCATAGTGGCACAAACTTACATATTATGATTTTTTGAAATTTGTTTGTACCTGGTGCAAAGGTATGTACACATTATGAATTTTTTTAATATAAAATTGTGGGTAGTTTTCCATTCACGATAGATCGGGCACATCATTCGACACTTGGTATCATCAAATGGTTGATACTTGCATCTTTTGGGTGAAATATTGCACCGCGTATGAGGTTGAAGGGTGTAGTTTGATCACTTCAGTAGGCATAAAAAAAACAGTCCATCCCTCATGCGGGATGGACCGCGTGAAAACGAAATCGCCTTCTGCACAATTTTATTGCAGGAAGATCATTTTCTGGATAGCAGTACCCCAAGGTGTGAATAGGCGGTAGTAGTACAGTCCCCCGCGTTTGAATCTCTCGGCACCTACTGTAATCTGATGATAGCCACGATCGTACACTCCCTCATATCGATACAGCTCTTTGCCGCTGACATCGAGTATTTGGAGGGTTATTTCACCCTGTTGGGCGAGATAAAAGCTAATCGTCGTGTGTAGGGTAAATGGATTGGGTTTGTTTGGATAGAGTATAAAATGCGGTGAAGTGTTGTCTTGTGTCTTTTTGAGCTCGATGGGGTATTCCTCCGTCTCCGTGTAGACTTCGGAGCGGATGTGATAGCCTATCTGGAGCTCATCGATCCACTGCTGGACTTCACTGGCCTGTCGGAAGGGCAAGCGCAGGTAGAGGACGTCACGAAGATGCTGGTCCGAGCGCTCGGCATTCCAGCTAAAGCGCAAAAACTGACGGTCGACGACATTCCAGTTTTCTTCGCGAATCAAATGCTTATCGCCGCCTTCGATCAGTACTTTGTCAAATCCACCAGGGTGGTAGAGTTCGAACTGGAGGCCTTTTAGTGGTACCGCTGGTTCTGCAAGGTACAGACGGACGAGGTAATGACCATCCTCGGTGCGTTTGATATCGGTATGTAGAGCGATGGGCTTATTGCGCGGAGCGGATGTTTGGACCTTATTGATGCGCACATCGCCAGTGACATCGCCGATTTTAACGGCGATAAAATCTTGTCTCTTGCGTGGACTCTGTAGTTGGATGCGAACCTCTTCGTCGATGGGTGTGGCAAACGGATTGCGCGGGTTGTCAAACTGAAGGTCTGCAGGGATAAAACGCCACGGCGACTTATGCCGATTGAGCGTACGGATCTTACCCAGTATTAAGGCGCGCAACATCGCGACATCGCCGATGGAGACATATCCGCTGTTGTTGGCATCAGCTGCAAGATATTGATAAGGCGATTCGAACATCTTGCGCCCCAACAAGTGATTGTGTATTCGTATGATGTCGGCCGTAGTGACGCCGTTGAGATAATTCCCCTTGCGCTGAGCGTTTAATACATACTCCTCACCCAGCGGCAAGTCGTAAAAGGCATAATATCCGTGCTCATCCGTTAAAGACGATGCATTATCCCCTCCGTATAGGCGTATCATTGTCTGCGGCACAGGCTTTCCATTCTCCAATTGCACCGTACCGTGCACACCTACTACGAGGTTGGTCTGGCACACATCGTTTTGATCGTGCAGCTCAAACTGCCCTGTACAAGAGTCGATGTTGCCACTTTCATCTTTAGCATAGACAGTGATTTTAAAGATCTTTTGCACTTCCGTGCCCAGCGAATCGCAATTGTACTCGCGAATGGTGTCGGTAAAGTCATTTTTGTCATAGGAGACCATGATATTGACAGAGTCCGTGCAGTTGTCACTGAGGAATGCTAAAAATGTGTCTGCTTTAATGAATATCTTCCCATTATCCGGCAAGACGCGGAGTATCTTTCTACACACCGGCATAGGTGGCACGGTATCGAGCACGCGCACGGTGATGGCTACGGAATCAGTATTTCCACACGAATCGGAAGCATAATAATAGAAGGTATGCGTGCCGAGTGGATAGTTTCCATCGGCAGAGACGCTACCGGTGGTGTCGTACGGACTGTTGTGGTAGAGTGTATCTACGGGGCATTTATCCATGGCTGTAGCACTGAGGCCCGTCACTGTAGCTATACAGGTATCGGCGGGCACATAGACGGTGGTATCGATCGTCGTCGGCACGATGGTAGGTGCGACGGTATCCAATATACCCAGCACTTGTGTAAACTCGAACACTCCAGCACCCGAGCCATCGGCTTGGCAGCTGTCAATGACGGTCCACCTGCGATGGATGAGCTGGCAGTAGGGTGCTTCGCTCACTGCGGAATCGCGATAGCTGATGTAGACCTCATAACAAGAGGCTTTTGTCGTATCGACAATGGGACTGCCGCCGTAAGCAGTGTCGAGCACCACACAGCTGTCGGAGATGACGCTGTCCTGCGGCCATTGGATTTGGGCAAGGCCAATAGGCGAATCGATGACGATGCGAATAGTCTGGGTACAGCTGGCAATATTGCCCACGGTATCTTGCACATAGAAATGCCGCATCACTGTGCCCACTGTACACTTGTTGACATTGACGACACTATCGACCCATGTAGCACTTACGCCGCATTGAGAGCTGTAAGTAGCGCTACCAAATTGCGAAAGCGGATAGAGTGGCTGATCACAAGTGATGGTCGTATCGGGTGGGCAGGTGATTTGCAACATGGGATTGAGCACTTCGATGCGCTGTGTATCGCGCCAGATGCCCTGCGTGCCGTCGTACTGACAAGAATCGATGACGGTCCACCTGCGTTCGATGACCGTACACGTATCGGCCCCACAGAGGGCTTGATACATCGAATCTGTGTAACTCACTGCTATGCGGAAACATTCGGCTCGCGATGTATCGACCATGGGCTCGCCCGTGTTGGAGGGATCGGTCGACGAACATGCGGGCATGCTCGTATCTGCAGGCCAAGTGATATCGGCCTCCGTGATGGGATTGGGAATCACCACTGTGATGCGCTGTGTACATTGGGCGCTATTGCCCGCCGAATCTACTGCCACAATCCTGCGGGTGATCGTCCCGACATTGCAGAGATTGAGATCGACCACACTGTCGATCGTAATCGATTGGATGTGGCAGTTGTCCACAGCTGTCAGCGCACCGTGTCGGCTTAGAGGGAAGAGCGTATCGTTGCAGGCAAGGGTGATATCTGCCGGGCATTGTACGGTGGGTGGCTGCAGATCCCGTACAGTGATCATCACCGACCATGTGGAAGTGTTGCCGCAGCTGTCGGTAGCGGTAAAGGTCACCGTCGTCTTGCCCACAGGATAGCGATCGCTGGCATCTGCACCGCCATTGTTGTAGTCGTTTTCGATGCGCACCCCTGAGCTGCAATCCATTGCTCGCACCTCGCCTAAGGCCACGTAAGCCGAACACGAATCAACCTCGGCATTGACAGTTGTATCATTGGGTCCAGTCAGTACAGGCGGACCTGCGTTGAGTAAGCGTATAGTCTGTGTGAAGCTGAACATTTCATTGTTTTCACACGCATTGGTCACCTTCCAGGTGCGCAGTATGTAGCGACAGGCATCCGTTGGATCCGTAGAATCTCTGTCCGTATAGGTCGTCGTCACATATCCACAGTATTCGCCTCGCAGCTGTACCGTACCCGTAACCGATGGATCAGTGTTGGGATTGCATCCGCGCAGCTCAACCAGCGCATCGGGCCAGATGATGCTGTCGGCATTGAAGCGATTGTCGATGACGAGATACTGCGTATCGACAATGGTAGAATCTTGACCAAGGGCGTAGAGCGTAACCGACCAGATGCGCGAAACCACCCGACAGCGGTACGGATCTTGTGCAGCGGGATCGATGACATCGACAAAGTCAAAGGTCGCTGAGTCGACAAGACAGTTAGCTGTACTCGGCACACCGCGTATGGAGGTATCGAGCGATGCCGTGCAGTCGTAGATGAGCCAATCGGGAGGAAAGTCGATACAAGGGCGATTGAATGGACAACAAAACTGATCGTTGTTGTCTTGTACGATGATGTTGACGACACAACAGCTCTGATTGCCGTTGATATCGGTCACACACATGGTATCTCGGTGGATGCCCTCTTCACCGCATTGGAAGCGCAGGAATTTCCTCGTCGTATCCCTTCCCCAGGAGTACACCAGGGGATATCCACATGGGTGATAGCTGTTGTCATCGACATCTTCGGCCCATACATCGACCATTTCAATGTCGCAAATACCATCACCATCGCGATCCATAGGTGTAAGTGACACCACGATGTCTTTACAGTAGGCCAAGGGTGGCTTACAGTTTTTGATTTCAAAGAAATTGGTGCATACGCGCTTATTGCCGCAGCGGTCTTCAAACTGCCATAGCGCGCGGTGTTTTCCTATAGGGAAACTATCCGCAACCACGGCCTCTTGCCCCGTTCCCGTCAATATCTGATCGTACACGCCGTCGTTGTTGAGGTCGATGTGTACCTCCCAGTGTAGGTCGCCGACGTTCGTACATTGATCGCTTGCGTTGACGCGCATTTCAAGAAAGCCCCCTCTGCACGTCTCATCGTAGGTACAAATGCTCGTATCCCTGCAATTGGTTATGACGGGGGGCACGGTGTCGATGACCTTTATGACTTGCTGATGCTCCCACTTGGCAAGGGAATTGGTCGACTGACACCAGTCAATAACGGTCCATGTGCGCAAAATTTTATAACATGCATTCGAACCCGGAATAAATCGAAAGATTTCATCCTTATAGGCAACACCTACGAGATTGCATTCGTTTTCGCGAACGATGACGGGAGTATCGTAGCCTGGCGGGAGATTTTCAGGCACTAAAGCCAGCGAATCACAGGTGTAGGCAGTGTAGTCTTGAGGCCAGATGATTTGGTCCCTGCCAAAGGGAGCGGGATTGTAAAACTCGATGGTTTGAAAGCACGTGTGGATGTTGCCGCTGTAGTCTACGGCTGCAATACCGCGTATAATACTGCCTACACCACAGGAGTTGCGAAAATCCGAATAGGTATAGGCGATATTGCGAATGCCACAGTTTTCGCGCACATATCCGTCAAAAAACATATTGCCCGCCGGCGTTTGACCCCCACAGCGCTCTAAGACATAGGCATCTGGGCCGTAGAGTGTGTACTTCCGACGCTGTGTGGAATCTACCACTACTCGACCGAAATATTTCTCCAGGCTATCGATTTCAAACTTATAGGTACACGGCACCCGTATACAGGGTGGGCAAATCACGACGGGGGGCTGTTTGTCTTGCACCTCTACGTTAACCATGCAGTCGTTGGTATTACCCGCACTATCGACCACCCGCAATACTACCTGTACGGTGGTTCCCACGTCGGCACAACAAAATTCTACGTATGGGGCAAAAGTATCTGTTGCCGTCCCACAAGGTGCTCCTCCATCCATACGACGCACTAAAAAGCGCTCAA
>JALWKB010000099.1 GCA_026996805.1 Saprospiraceae bacterium
TCGGGATAGGCAGCGAGCATGGCCCGGACATGACAGGGAAAATCAATTTCAGGGATGATGTCGATATGATGCGCTTGGGCGTAAAGCACCAATGCCCGCAGGGAATCTTGTGTATAGTACCCCTGGTATGTGGTATAGTCAAATCGCTTGGGTCGGTCGAGCTGATGCTCTTGAATAGTCCTTTGTCGAATACTACCCCGACGGTGAAGTAGTGGATGCGATCGAATCTCTATGCGCCAACCTTGGTCGTCAGTGAGGTGCAGATGAAGTTTGTTGATGTGATAAAATGAAAGGGCATCAATAATTTTATAGAGTTCACGAATCGAAAAGAAATGACGTGCCACATCGATATGGATGCCGCGATACCCAAAACGAGGGCTGTCTTCGATATAAAACTCTGGAAGATAAGCTACTGCTGCTGTATCAAATTGTACGTGAAAGAAGAGGAGTTTTTCGAAGGTGTTGAGGGCGTAAAAAGCTCCTGCATCACCGCCATACTGTATGAGGATGCCATTTGGGGATGTGCGGATACGATAGGACTCGCGATCAATATTGGTGTCGCGAACAAATAGAAATGTGGTACAACTGTCCTTCCAATGCGGTATCGTGCGGTAAAGACCCGAATCCCATCGCATTTGATGTCGGAGGATGGCCTTACGCATGCCACCCTGGAAGCGCTTCCATCGATTGTGCAGTGTTGTGGGAAGGGATTTCGCACAGGCTTGTGGATAGAGCACGTATTGCGATCGATAAAATTCCATATGTCTGGGATAGGGTATGAGGTCGGTCGCAAAATCGTTGAGAATTGATTTTTCAGCCTCTTTGGAATAGTCAGCAGTACAGGTTACGAGGAAAATAAAAACTCCGATGAGGAGGAGGAATCGATGCATGTCAGTGAAATATTTAATGGAGAAAAAACGCAATCCGCGCCACATGCGTTCAAAGATACGGTATGATAGGGAAAAACGGTATCGTTGGGCTCTTACTGGTATTGGCGGTATTTACAATGCAATGTCATTTTGTCGAAGAGGTCGACGAGATTGACTATGCAGAATACGAAAATACGGAGCGATTGCGCGATGTGGAAGTGACTTTTTGGGATTCGTCCCATCTGAGACTCATCGTGCGGGGGCCACTATTGGTGCGTCACATGGACAGACGCATCGATGTGTTTGATAGTGGAGTGGTTGCAGAGTTTTATAACACATGGGGAGAAAAGACGGGCGAAGCCAGAGCTTCCCGTGCGGAGCGATCGCTTATACACCACACCATTGTGCTCGATGGAGATGTGTTGTTGTACAATACGCAAGGAGACAGTCTTTATACCAGTCAGTTGATTTGGGATGAGCGTCGCAGGAAGATCCATACACGGCGTTTTGTGCGCCTGGCTCGTCCCGATCGGGTGATCTACGGATACGGTTTTGAGAGTAAAGAGGATTTTTCGGAAGGAGAAATCCAGGCAATTGAGGGCGTGTGGCCTGTGCCGCAGCGATAGCTTGAAAGGTCTAAGATTTTATACAACAACATTACCCACCCTCGAAAAGGTGAGGCAATGGCGTAGCTGATGAGCGTCAATAGCTATGATTACATTTTTTTGAGCCTCCTCACATTTGGGAAGGATTAGAGATCTTCATAGGGTATGTCAAAGGTGTTACCTTGATTGATGTCTCCTGATTTCCATCCTCTGAGGAACCAGCGCATGCGCTGTTCGGAAGAGCCGTGTGTAAAGGCGTCGGGCATGACGTACGAGCCGGCGGATTTTTGTAGGCGATCGTCACCGACAGCTGCTGCTGCATTGAGTGCTTCTTCGATGTCCCCTTCCTCGAGGATGTTTTTCAGCTTTTGCGCGTGATGTGCCCATACGCCAGCGAGGAAATCCGCTTGTAGCTCTAAGCGGACGCTGAGGCGGTTGCTCTGTCGTCGGCTGCTTTGTTGTCGCAAGCGTTGTACCTTTTCACTTATTCCGAGGACGTTTTGGACGTGGTGTCCGACTTCGTGAGCAATGACATAAGCGATGGCAAAGTCTCCGGGGGCACCAAATCGATGCCGTAACTCGCGGAAAAAGCTCAAATCGATGTAAATTTTTTCATCAGCCGGGCAATAGAACGGTCCGGTAGCCGCCTGGGCCACTCCGCAAAGTGAGCGGTCGATGCCGCTGTAAATCACCAAGGTAGGCTTTCGATAGGATTGGTTCCAATGCTTTCTAAAGAGGTACTCCCATACGTCTTCTGTGTCTTTAAGCACGACGGAGACAAATTCTTTGAGCTCACGATCAGGGTCGTTTTGGGGAGAAGTAGTGTTTGGCCCTTGTTCGATGGTTTGCGTCGTTTGCAATTGTTGGAGTAGCTGCATGGGGTCTTGCCCTAAGAAGAGGGCGAGTACGATGAGTAAAATAGTACCCAAGCCAAAACCCTGTCCTACTCTACGCATGCGCCGGCGGCGTCGGTCCTCGACGTGTTGAGATTGCGGTCTGTTCTTCCATTTCATAGAGCTAAAATAATTGCTGTACTTTTGTAAAAATAAGACATTTTATTAAGAAGCGTCATCACAGTAGAAAATATGGATGTACAAGAAGTATTCCCTACAACCAAGGTGTTGGTCATTGGAGACATTATGCTCGATCGCTACATTCGCGGGGTGGTAGAGCGCATTTCTCCTGAAGCACCAGTGCCCATTTTATTACAGGATCATGTCGACGCCCATCCTGGAGGTGCTGCCAACGTGGCTGTAAACTTGCATCAGCTTGGGGCGGAAGTCTATCTCGCCGGAGTGATTGGCAGGGATGCGCATGGGGCCGTGTTGATTGAGGCTTTGAAATCACTACCCATTGATTTGCGCTATGTACTCAAAGCAAACAGGAAGACCACGACAAAAACTCGCGTGATGGCTGCTTCGCAGCACCTGCTGCGCATCGATGACGAAGAGCGCAGTGACCTCGACGATGCATTGGAACAGGAGATGCTCCAACTGATTAAGCGGGCAATTGCAAATATCCGGCCCGACATCGTCGTATTGCAAGATTACAACAAAGGCGTTTTGACGAGAGAGGTAATACGAACTACCATTGCTCTGGCAAAACAGATCGGTGCTTTTGTCGCTGTAGACCCGAAGTATCGACACTTTTTTGATTACGTGGGGGTGGATTTGTTTAAGCCCAACGAGCGAGAGCTTTTTGGGGCTTTGAAGATGGTCGAGATGGACCGCAATGCATTGCAAGAGGGTGTGAAGCGACTTTGTCACGAGCTCGGCGCGCGATACGTCGTCGTGACACTTGCAGATCGCGGCATGTTGATCTATGAGGGCCATAGTATACATCATGTGCCGACGCGGCCTCGTATTATTCGCGATGTGTGTGGAGCTGGCGATGCTGTCTTGAGCGTCTTGGCATTGAGCTTATATCACGGCTACGACGTGGTGAGTGCCGCACAAATGGCCAATGCCGCGGGAGGGCTCGTCTGTGAGCGCCCTGGGGTATGTCCTGTTCCGACGAAGGAGTGGATCAAGGAGGTCCGTGCGATGGGCATATTGGTGAGGTAGGGGTGGTGTGTTGTAGAGGGGAGTATACGCTCGGGACACCTTTGAATGGAACGGACTGCGTAGGTCATTTAAAGTAGCCAATTTTGTCATGCGCTATGATCCAGCCACGCTTGGATTGCAACCATTAAGTACCGTACACCCATTAGCACCGTCTACTCTTGATTACACCACGGCATATGATCCAGTGCAAAAAGTACTGAGAGTGCAATTTAACGGATATTTCAGGGGCTCTCTTGCCATTTATGATGCTATGGGAAAGACGATGTGGATAGAAGACATCCGTGAAGGTGTGCGCACTCTGTGTATTCCAACGCGAAGTTTTTCTACAGGGCTCTATTTTACATGTGTTCAGGAGAGAAATAGCGGACGCGTCAAACGTGTGAAATCATTTTTCAAATATTAAAAGGCGCTATGTAGATGCTGGATAGGCTGTCTTATGGGAGACTTGGTGGGTATAAGGCGAGTTGTGGCCAAAGTACCAGAAATTAAAATAAGGAAAGGTGAAGTTTAAAAGGGGGCAATAAGAGGGTACCCAATGTGTCAAAACAAGTGGTAATCTTATATTTAAAAGGTTAGTAGGTTGACGAAGCCTAAAATCGATAGCTCACTAACGCACCAATGTGACATCGCCGACGAGAATGCCTTTTTCCCCTGTGATGATGTTGTGATACTCTATCAAATAGACGTAGGTGCCGGGAAGCATTTTCTGTCCCTTAAAGGTACCGTCCCAAAAGCGGCTTTCGCTTTCGTTTGTGGCGAGGTTAAATGCTTCGTAAATCAACTCTCCCCAACGGTCGAAGATGACCATGCGGTCTATAGCGACATTGCCGTCTTTGGAGAAGACATAGAAGAGGTCGTTGACACCATCTCCATTAGGGGAGAAGACGTTGGGGACGAAGATTTTTGTCGAAGCACTGTAGGTGATCAGGAGTTGGTCTTCCACCATACAACCGTTGGAATCCACTACCACAACTCGTATGGTATGATTACCCGTTGGTTGGA
>JALWKB010000100.1 GCA_026996805.1 Saprospiraceae bacterium
ACGGTCAGGGCTTTGGGACTCGAGATGGCGATGCGCTCGTCGGGCCTGCCCATAAAAAAGTCTGCCGTCTCTGCCCATTTTAAGATAATATGGGGTCTTTTGCGCGTGTGGTAGGTCAAAAAAGGGGCATTGAGCGCTTCGGCCTCTTTTTGCAAGACGCCCGTGACCACTTCGATCCCTGCACGTTGGAGTTTTTGGATGCCGGCACCAGATACTTTGGGGTTTGGATCACGGGTAGCTATGACGACACGTCGGATGCCGCTTTGGATGATGGCATCGGCACATGGGGGAGTGCGACCGTAGTGGGCACAGGGTTCGAGATTGACGTACATCGTGCTTCTGACGAGGTGTTTCTTGTCGGAGGGCGTTACTGAGGTCAATGCTTCGATCTCGGCGTGGGGCATACCCGCTTTTTGGTGGTATCCCTCTCCGATGATGCGGTCGTCGCAGACGATGACGGCACCGACCATTGGGTTGGGAGAGGTCTTTCCTCTGGCCTGAGCGGCGAGCTCGAGGCAGCGCTGCATGTACCGGCGGTCAATCTCTTCCTGCGAGGCCTTGGAGTTTGGCATATCTCAAGATGTATTTGCCGATGAGGTCGTACTCCACGTTGACCAATTGATTGGGCTTCAGCTGTGAAAAATTGGTCTTTTGCATGGTGTGGGGGATAATGGACACGTAAAACTGCTCATCGTCCAAGCCTGCGACGGTCAGGCTCACACCGTTGATGGCGATGGAGCCGTGTGGAATGAGCATGGCGGCGTGTTGGGGGTCGACGGGAAAGTAAAACAAAGTGCTGCCCTCTCTTGGGACTATGTCAATGCAAGGCAGTGTCTGGTCGCAATGACCTTGTACGAAATGGCCGTCTAAAGGGGTTTGCAAGGTAAGACTGCGCTCGAGGTTGAGGCGTTGGCCGATGCGAAGGCGGTCAAAATGCGTTTTCTTAAGCGTTTCCTCCACGATGTCGACCCAATGGGTGTGCCCATCGATCTCGGTGATGGTCAGACACACGCCGTCATGAGCAACGCTTTGGCCCGGACGAAGAGCAGGGGATATTTCCGATTGAATGCTTAACCTCAGATTTCCATCTCTATGCACTACCTCCTGGACGATTCCCTGTGCTTCGACAATTCCCGTAAACATTTACTGGCGATTGTGAATGACATGAATAAACCCCTTTAAGTGGAGCGAATCACTTGGCACGGAGAGCTCGACATAGGGTACGACCTGACAGGTGTAGTAATACACGCCGTCGGATACAGGATTATCGTTGAGATCGACGCCCGTCCAATTGATATTGGGATCGGTGGTCTTCCATATGAGTTGTCCCCATTCGTTGTAGATGCGAAAATCCACACTTTTGACAAATTGGATGACCCTTGGTCGAAACACATCGTTGTAGCCGTCGTCGTTGGGGGTAAAGGTATTGGGCAGCACGTATTTTACACAGTCGTACACACAAACTGTATCGTCGACAGCGCTGGGATTGCCGAGACTATCGACAGCGCGAATAAAATAGCATCCCCCTATGCTCTTGTCGAGGGTGTGTATGAAATGGTTGTCGCCATCGGCGGGGCTGATGTGTAGTAGACGGAAGCTATCGTCAGCGAAGGACCGATGGAACAATTGAAAGATCATGCCGTCTTCGGGAGGACATCCTACAGGTAAAGACCACGTCAGCGTATTGGAATAGCGATCTTCGCCGTAGTTGACATCCGTACAGATATTGCTGATGTTGAGGATTGGTGGGCAAGGAGGGACATTGTCGTGGGGGCGCGCGCAAAACACCTGGGAGTGGTTTATCAGTGGAGTGGGCAGTTGGTTGAGTCCATAAGTGCCCGTCGAACGTATGACATAGCAATACGTCGAGTCGTTGGTCAGAGGTGTGTCGACCCAGCTCGGGTAGCTACTGCTACCCAGACTGTCCCACTGAGCGGTGAGGGGGTTCCATCGAAAGTAGGTGTACAAAAAGTTTTTCCATGGTACGGTAGCTTCTGCCTGTAGGCGCACCGCTCGATTGAGAGGCTGGGCATGACCGTAGACAGAGGAAGCCCATTCAGAACGACCGTAGTAGGAAGAGGCCTGCTGTGCAGTGGTGTACATTTCGATAGTGTACTCATACACAGAGTCTCGGGTGTTGATAGTCCGGTGTAGATAGTATAAGACCATCGAGGTGTCGAAGGAGGGTATTGTCCATGAAAAGAGCTCTTCTGGCGTGGTGGTCCCCGGCGTTTTAGCCAGTAAGGTGAACGTGTAAGGCCCGTGCAAGCGGGTGGTATCAATGGCGTCGGTAGAAGGCGTCAAAAAGCGCACAAAGATGGATCCAGTATCTGCATCGGTATGGCGCACATCGACGTTTAATATGAAGGGGAGATCCAGGCCTGTGCTGATACAGCATTCCTCCGAGGGGAGGCTTTGCGTGATATTGTATGGAGTGCCGGATGCTGTGCGCCTGCCAAACACAGCTGTGATGCGGTAACAGTAGGTCTTGCGTTGGTCGACTGTAGTATCGTAAAAGACGTAGTGTCCATCGGATCGACCGGTGTAGAAATAGCGGATGAGGCGGTAAGACGTCTCGAGATTGGGGGAGTTACAGGTGTCGGCTTGGAGATACACGGGTTGGCTTGCGCGCCAGATGTGAAATCCCAAAAAGTAATTGGTGGCCGTGTCACAGAGGGCGGGGTAATCCCATTGGAGACGGACACCCGATGGGGAATAGGTACACGATTGTATTTGAGGAGGAGGGCCGACCACTTTGATGCGCCACAGCTTGAGGGTACTCAAGCCCGTCGTATCGTCGTACTGTTGACCATCGGCGAAGTAGTCGTCGGTGGCTTTAAATACGACGGAGTAGTAGCGTTGGCTAATGTGGTGGCAATCGGTCTGCCAGATAAAATTGCCTTCGACGGGCTGGGGTGCGTGAAATGCTGGGGCAGCGAATTGGGCCGGTGAAATGGATTGCGAAAACGGACTCCCCAATGCGGTGAGCAGCAACTTCTGCTGAGGATCCGCGGGATCGGATGCGATGATGCGATAGTGCAGGGTGGTGCCTGCGATAACGCAAGTGTCGGCGGGTACTTCAATTTGCGGTGGGCTGTTGCGCTCGCATTCGGCAATAAAGATTTGCATATCCCTGACGACAGAGGTGATGAGTATGCCGTTGCGGTACTCTTTTATGCGGATAGCGATATTGTATTCGCCTTCTAATTGCGGACTGTTCCAGAGGAAGGTGCCCGTTTGTTGGTCGAAGTGGATGCTATTGGCCGGACCGGGCAAGATTTCATCCGGAAATGCGTAGCCGCTGACGGGGGTATTTTCAGCTTGGTAGGGGACGATGAGCTCAAAGGCGAGGCTATCGCCATCGGGGTCGTATGCATTGGGAATGTGGATAAACGGCTGATGTAGACAACCGATATCGATGGGAGGCTGTAAGAGGATAGCGGAGTTGTTATAACCCTGATAGACGGGATCGAGGAGGGTGAGGGTAGTTTCGATGTAGAAGGGCACGTCGACCGATGAGGGGATGTTGATGATGTTGCTGATGCGATTGGGGTCGAAGGTGGAAATCGTATATTGACCGCGGCTGGGATAGCGGTGTTCGGCGATGTAGAGGTTGTACTTGATGTTGTTGCCGATGAGTTCGCCTTTGCCATTGGGTCCGTTGATGCGACGTACGTACTCCGAAGTGCCATCGCCCCAGACGATGAGCAGGCTATCGCGGTCGGCTGCGACACTGCTGGCCTTGGTGTAGGTAGTGATCGTGCATCGTATCGAGAGCGGCCCCATCTGTACAAAGGTGATCTCACCTGCGCGGTTATGGGTGGCATAGAGCGCCGTACTCCCAAGGAGAACAAATACCGCGGAGAGCAAGATGGGCATTATCCCGACGATAGACCGCATATCTTGCATGGGTTGTCTCATGGGGCGACGGCTTTATGCACGCGAACAGGGTACGATATCTCCCATGCCATCGATGAGAATATTGCCTTTGTGATCCCGAAAGAGTGCCTTATACCACGCTTCGATGTAGATATAACGGTATTTTTCCTTAGGCACGAACTCAAATTCGTAGCGCTTCCATTCCTTGTGGTCGACAAAGGGGCTCTCGTAAATGAGTTGCGCTCTGTTACAGGGATAGTGTCCGAGCCATATGCGCAGTTTTATGGGCTTGGTATAACCATAGTAGGTATACGAATGGGCTAAGTACAGATGTGTCTTGTAACACTGGTTGGCCTGGAGGGGTTTTGTCAACAGCTGGACCAGGTGTTCGTAGGTGCCATTGGCTCGGGTGATGATTCCGACATAGGTCTCGCCATCGTGGGCTTCATTGTCGACGCCCCAGGGGCCCGGAAGAATGTCGGGGGTAGACACCTCACTGCATCGCATCCAACCTCGCGGCACGGTGGCTTCAGCTGGTGCTTGTTCGAAAGAGGGATTGACCAGCTTGATGATTTCTATTTGGCCTGACAAAACAGTAGTCCATCCAGCTGCCAGAAGCAAGACCATCGTCCTCCATA
>JALWKB010000101.1:0-9096 GCA_026996805.1 Saprospiraceae bacterium
CTCGACTTGACGAATTTGGGCAAGCTTTTGCATTCCAAGGATATCGTCGTATTGCCCGATGAGGAGTTTAATAAAGTAGTGAGCAACGAAAACCTACCCGTCATAGCCAGAAATTATTTGGAAAATGGTAAGAGTAAAAACCTGTGGTACGAACAAGTGATCCCGCGGTTTAGTGTGTTTGTGACACCTCTCATGTATCCGGCAAATGACGGAAATTTTCAACAGTTTCATACTACGCTTACGAACAACCTTCTTCAGATCGGCGGAAACGCAACCGTAGGATATGGATATTGCCGTGTTGATGCTCTACCGTCCGAAAATGGACCCTCATAATAAGTAAGCGTGACATAAATCGAATTTTTAAAAGCTTGTGGTATGAAAAAGAGAGTTGAACGGTATATTCCCAAAGCTATTGATGCGGTAGAGGTGTATATCGCTCAAGATGGGAAGGTGAAAAAGCAGTTCAAGGGATACATTGCCTCTTTCGGTGCGGCAGTGATACAGACGGGGTTGATACCGGCAGTAGCCTTCTATTCGGTGCAAGCCGGAGCCGAAGCCGATCGGGGAAAAATCATCGACGCAATCCAAGAAATATTACAGAGAACAGGTGAGGTAAATATGGACAAAAAACAGAGTTTATTAAGGTTTCTGGTTGAGCGATTTGAAAATGGAGATGACATGAGCCGCTGGAAAGAAAAGGTGATGGATGCCGCGACGGCGCTCAAGTTGGCTGTGCGCATTTTTAATGTAGAAAAAGACGATTAAAAACATTCAGTGATGAGGACCTCAGAAACCAACATAGGATATTTATTCACTAAGGATTACTTCAGATTAAGGCGTAAACAGAATGCAGACAAGCATATCGAAGTCAAGAACGGAGATGAGTATCTAAAAATTCCAGAAATAAGTGATCGCTCTACAGCACTAATCAATGTAGAGTTTGATTTAATAGTGGGCATAATAGATGAAATTTTCAATGATACTAACTTTCATACGTTTGAGTTGAAGACGATATATCCGGGCTTGTTAATCGGTAGCGGGTATATACACGATCTTAAGTCGGATTTGGCTTTCAAACTCGGCTTCTATTTCGACCACACCACAGGCCTGCCCGTGATTCCGGGTTCATCCATAAAAGGGGTGTTGCGGAATGCGTTTAAGATGGATGACGGCAAGTACGTGCAGGAGCTATTGAAGGAGATGGATGTAACGGTGGATGAAAATGGGATACGCGCCCTTGAAAAAAACATCTTCGACAGTGCGGGGGAGGGGTCTGTCTACCGTAGGGATAAGTTTTTCGATGCATTTCCTGTGGCGACCAGCCATCGGGAAGGTCTTTTCCTTGCCGATGACTACATTACGCCGCATCCCAACCCACTAAAAGATCCACTACCCATACGTTTTCTCAAAGTCCGCTCCGGTGTCACGTATCGCTTTGTGTTTGAGCTTTTCGATTTCGATGGTCCAGAAGGTGCACGCATTACGGCAGAACAAAAACTCGCGCTTTTTCGGCGTATCCTCCTCGACTTGGGAGTTGGCGCTAAGACCAATGTGGGGTATGGGCAGTTTCAATCAGTAGAAAATGATCATCCCTCCCGTCAAGCTCGGCCTATTAACCA
Organism: Saprospiraceae bacterium; assembly: GCA_026996805.1. Taxonomy (GTDB): domain Bacteria; phylum Bacteroidota; class Bacteroidia; order Chitinophagales; family Saprospiraceae; genus S141-43. The sequence continues at coordinate 1,620 of JALWKB010000101.1, forward strand.
AGGAATATCAAGAGAAGATCTACAAAGTGGCGATATCGTCGAAGCAAAAGTCGTCGATTTACAAGGTGGTGTCAAAATCGATCTCGGCATCAAAGGCATCAATTTTCAACCAAGACTCATCGGCTTATCTCCCAAGAATTTCACCGTCGGCCAAATCATCAAAGTGCGTGTCAACGTCAATCAAAAGGCGATGTATGAGTTTACTTACATTGAAGAGCAATAGGCCACGACATCCTTTTACACTCATTGTTTTGGTCGGTTAAAGCTTCTTCAGTGTCTTGCTCGTTACATTTCATACCGCATGAAGGAATCAACACAGCTAAAATTTTAAATATGCGCATCATAGGGTTGGTGATGGGTATGGGGCTGGCAATGTCGCTCTCGGTCGGATGGGCGCAACAGCCAGAGCAGTCCTCTCCACTGAAGGGATTTACCATACGCGGGCGTATTGAGCTTCCCGAAGAGTGGAAAAAAATGGTCTACCTCGCTGAGATTCGTGCGATCGACTATTTCTTTGCCTCTACGTCCAGTATAATAGTGGACTCCGCAGAGATTGCTGCGGATGGGAGTTTTGTACTGAGAGGGGACAGCGTGTTCGACCAGCGGGCTTTTTACCGATTGACTGTCGTCAAAAAGGGGAAGCCTCCTGCCGCTATTATCTATGGTACATCGGAAGAAAACATGATCTTCCTCCTATTAGAGGAGGGTGAAGAGGTAGCAATAGAGGCCTCCATGCCCGATATGGCCGTAAACTACACCGTCCATGGCTCTAAAGCGAATGCCCTTATCAAGCAGGTGCGATTGTTGGGCAAGGGATTCCATGGAGCGGAAAAGGTAGAGCAGTTAAAGACCTTTATTGACACAGTGCGTGATCCCTTGATGGTGCTCTTTGCATTAGCGCATTTCGGATTGTGGGATAAAACCTTGGAAAGGCACATGGACTATTGTGAAAAGCTGGATGATCGACTTCAGAAGCTCGCTCCCAACGATCGTTATGTCCGACAATTTCATAAGAAAATCATCGCGTATAAAACCATTGTCCCAGTAGGCTCGATTGCTCCCGATATTGTCCTCAAGGATACCTCGGGAAAGGAGGTGGCTCTATCGTCCTTGAGTGATAAAAAATTGATTTTGATCGACTTTTGGGCCTCGTGGTGCATCCCATGTCGGCATGAAAACCGCAATACAGTTTTACCCTTATATAAACAGTACAAGGACAAGGGCTTTGAAGTGTACGGTGTGTCGTTGGATTCCGACAGGGACAGCTGGATACAGGCCATCCGCGCGGATCAATTGCCCTGGATCCATGTTTCGGACCTCATGGGGTTTGGTGGGTCGGAGGTTGTCAAGATCTATGGCATCAAATACATTCCGATGACCTTTCTCATCGATGGCAATAGGAAAATATTGGCCAAAAACGTGCGCGGGGCGCAATTGAAGGCCTTCGTCGCCGATTATTTTAAATGAAACGTGGTAGGATGGTGTTTGACCAGTGATAATAAGATCATCGGCATGTAATGTACTATGCACGAAATCATCGTTAACGGCAGAGTGATGAAAGGCAGTGTTCGGAAAATAATCTTTGGGAGTGTGTTGATCGTGCTCGGCATAGTCTTTTTATTGAAAAACACAGGACTCATCACAGTGGACATTCAAGGCCTATGGCCGTGGCTGATGATTGTACCGGGCGCAATATTTATTGGGGTAGGTCTTTGGGATGAGCGGCAATATCGCCAGCTCTTTGTGGGGGCTATTCTACTGGGGTATGGCTTGTTGTTTTTTGGGGAGCATACGATGCAATGGTGGGATACTTCACGCGTTTGGCCTTTGTTTGTCTTGGTGCCAGGGGTGGGCTTCTTGATGATGTATTTTTTAGGGCCGCGACGGCGGGATCATTTACGCAAGGGCATTTTCTTGAGCCTATTGGCGGGGGCTTTCTTTGTTTTAAAAGATCGCCCTGAGCTCTTCTGGCCGCTCATCTTAATTGGGGTAGGAGGGATGATGGTCCTTCAAGGCATCCAGCAACGAAATAGTCTCGGCACCACCTCGGATCCTCTCCTCGATCCTCCGGAGCGCTAAGTGTCATTTGATGAATGGCTATCTGCGATTTTATGTATAAAATGGTACACCTTTTACGGAGCTATGGTATTATAGGTTGGATGGGTGTACGCGTTGGGTGTTAACACTTTTTGCGCGGCAACTTTGAGGTAAGAGGGGAAAACGCAATGGCCAAAGGGGAGGCATAGGGTTTTGTGAGGATTGTACTCCTATGCGATGAAACATTTGATATGAGAGGGGCGAAGTCCATATACGTTTTGTTGTTCTTATACCTCGTATTATTGGCGGTGCATTTGGCTTATCCGCGATGGACCAAGGAACGGACGGAGGCGACATTGGGGTGGGATGTATCGGGGTATTATCTATACCTGCCGGCGCTTTTCATCTACAAGGATATAGAGCAGTTGCGTTTTCGCGACAGCATCATGGAAAAATATCATCCGACACCCGATTTTTATCAGGCATTTTTGCATCAGGAGTCTGGTAATTACGTGATGAAATACTCTATTTGTCAGGCCATTCAGTATGCGCCTTTCTTTTTCGTAGCACATTTGTGGGCCTCACTATCGCCAAGGTACGAAGCCGATGGATTTTCCTTGCCGTATCAGTTGATGATCTCCTTAGGTAGTCTGTTGGTGGCCTTTGCGGGACTGTTTTTCCTGCGATCGATTTTAAAGGTATACTTTCGGGATGTCGTTGTCGCTATAACCTTAATAGCCATTGTGCTCGGCACCAATTATTTGAACTATTCTGCCATCGATGGAGCGATGACGCACAATGGATTGTTTACCATCTATGCCGTAATGCTGTGGTTGACGATACGATTTTATGAACAGCCCACTGTAGGAAGGGCGATGGGAATGGGTTTTTTCATAGGTCTTGCCGTGATTACACGGCCGACGGAACTGCTGTCTGTAATCCTTTCCCTGTTGTGGGGTGTGGATCTGTCCAATAAAAGTGCTCTGCTTGAACGGTATCGCTTTTTAAGTGCTCATGTGGGCAAGGTCGTTATTGCCATAGTGATGGCAGTGCTCGTTGGGAGTGTTCAGCTCCTCTATTGGAAGGCTGTGGCGGGAGAGTGGATCGTCTATTCGTACCGGGATCAAGGGTTTGACTGGTTGAGGCCCCATCTCTGGGAGGGGCTATTCAGCTATAAAAGTGGGTGGTTGGTATACTCGCCCATGATGGTATTTGCGTTGATGGGGTTTTATCCCCTCTGGAAGCGGGACCGATCGCTGTTCTGGCCAATAATAATTTTCATCGCGTCGTACATCTATATTGCTTTTGCCTGGTCGAATTGGTGGTACGGGGGCAGTCTTGGTCAACGGGCGATGGTGCAGTCCTATCCCATTTTGGCATTTCCCACAGCTGCTTTCTTTGAAAGTGTAATGCGGAGGCGCAAATGGGTGCAGAGCGTCGTAGTGCTCTTTGTGGTGGCATTTGTGTATTTAAATATGTGGTTTACCTATCAAGCACACCTTGGTGGCTATCTCAAGGTAGGGGAGATGACGAAGGCCTACTACTGGAAAACACTCGGCCGCTGGAGTCTGAAGAGTGAATATTTCAAACTACTCGATACGGACGAATGGTACGAGGGGAGACCTCGAGAGGTCCGACTTGTCTACGAAAATACTCGAGACACAATTATCTTGAATGCGGAGGAGCAATGGAGTGAGCCCATACGCATACCTTTGAGGCAAGTAGATGATTTTGATTGGGTGCGGGCATCGGCGGTCTTTCATCTGGGGCAAAAAGAATGGAATGTCTGGAAGATGACGCAGTTTATTGTGCGCTTTGTACGAGATGGTAGCGTGGTAAAATCGCGCATGATTAGGGTGCAGCGTCACATCGAAGACGGCCAGCAAAAGCGTCTTGATTTTGATGTTCGCCGTCCCAATGAGCCCATTGATGAGGTGGAGGTGATTTTTTGGGCGGGGGGCAGTACGAAGGAGGTCCGAATCACGGGTGTGCGGGTATATGTGGTAGTGGAGTGAGGGGGGCTATAGAGTAGTATTGAGAGGCTTCAAGGGATGATGGTCTTTCGTGTGATGATGACCTTGCTAAAGACTTGCGGCATTAGTAGAAGCGTGATTTGTAGATTTTATGGTGCTGAACAAACCTCCGTAAAGCGACGAATTTCGTCGGATTTGCAAGTTTATCAAAAAAAGATTGATCATTTCTAAGGCGAAAAAATACGCAAAGAAGTATTGTTCTCACTCATATCATGCAGTTGGAGTGTACCTATTTTTAGTGGGTAGGGATATTCAAAAAGGGGTGTTAGGTGTTGGGTTTTATGATGCGATTATATGCAATTAGATGATCCCTGTAGAGATGTACAAAGTGTAGAGAGAAATTTCATGAACGGTTTTATACCGCTGAGAGGATAGGTTGAAATAATAGGGCCATGATAAGTCGTAAAGTGGTGCACCATTTCATACGGAAAATGAATAATGGGATATGTTGTGAGAGATGTTTCATTGTTGACGTATTATAGGGGGCGATATCTTCAGGAATGTATTATATTTGCCATGTGCAATATTCTATTGATTCAATAGTGTTGCGCCTGCCACATCGACTTCCAGTCCATTGATGGGCCCCAAGTAAATGATATGGGGTTCGAATTGAAGTATGTTATTCCCCGTTGTGGTCAATGGGTACGGATAATCTCATCTCTATGAAATTGTAGGAGTGAATAAAATGCATGTACTATGAAGCGATGGACTCATTTAATTTTAATAGGAATCTTCGCGTGCACAGCGTTGCAGGCGCGTGCTCAGTGGAAGAAAGTCGGGCAAGATATGAGAGGTGAGGCAGAGAGCGAGCGGTTAGGATATTCAGTGAGCATCAGCAATGATGGAAAGATTGTGGCGGTGGGAGCTCCTGACAATGATAGTAATGGAGTGCTGTCGGGCCGCGTGCGCGTCTTTCGGTACAGCAATGGTAGTTGGGAGCAAATGGGAGCGGGTATCGATGGAGCAGCGAATTATGATAATTCGGGGTATTCGGTTGCGTTAAGTGGCGACGGTAGAAGAGTGGCCATTGGTGCACCCTATAATGATAGAGGTACTGTAGATGCAGGACATGTGAGGGTGTTCGAATGGCAGCAAGGTCGTTGGGTACAATTAGGTCAAGATCTCGTTGGCGAGGCGATTGATGAAGTGGCTGGGTGGAGTGTAAGCATTAGCGATGATGGAAATACTGTCGCTGTAGGCACCCCCGGATACGGTGGGGATACCGGAGCGGTGCGTATTTATACATTGGAGAATGGGATGTGGAGGCAAAAGGGCAGTGCCATCACAGGAGTGCAGTCCGAACAATTGGGGTGGTCCGTTAGTTTGAGTGCTGATGGGAATACGGTGGCCATTGGAGCTCCCTTCAATAGGGATGTGGACATTGGGGCAGGGCAAGTCCGCGTTTATCATTACCAGGGCGGTGCGTGGGAGCAAGTCGGTAGGCCCATCAATGGAGTGGACGTAGGCGACCGCTTTGGATGGTCGGTGAGTTTGAGCGATGACGGCAATACGGTAGCCGTGGGTGCCATATGGGGCAGTCTCAATGGACCTAATGCTGGCCAGACGACGGTCTTTGGCTTGCGCAATGGCGAGTGGCAGCAACTTGGACAGGTGATTAAGGGCGATGTGGAATACGAAAACTCAGGGGCTTCCGTAAGTCTCAACAGTGATGGGAGTGTCGTGGCTGTAGGTGCACCTAGGGCGAAGGACGATCTATCGGGTTATGTGCGCGTATATCGATGGATGGGGGCAGACTGGACCTTGTTGGAGCATGAGATTCCGGGTGAAATAGAAGGTGAGCATTCTGGTTATGCTGTGAGTCTCAGTGCCGATGGCAATACTGTGGCTGTAGGCGCTATTTATAGTGTTGTGGATGTGGTAGACCGTGGTCGTGTGCGGGTGTATCGTCGAAAGTCAGCGGCAACCACTGCCATTGAGGAAAGCACTGGCGTTGAAGTGTTTACCTCAGCTACAGATGCACATGTTCGTTTGCTCTTCGACCGGGCCTACCGCGAAATCAGTATTCAGATTATCGATGTACAGGGTAGGGTAGTGTACGCAGACAAGTGGTACGACACTAGTGAGCTTGTGCTCCATCCCCTCACAGGGGAGGGATTGCATTTTATACGAATACGTTTGGATGGAAAGTTGTTGGTCTTACCTCTGGTCCGGCTCTGACTTCAGGGGAAGTGCATTGCTCAATCTGACATGTATCGTTGATTGTTTTAATACTTTGTACAGCGACTCTTTTGATGGTGTTGTGTAGTTATTGGTTAAAAATCTCATACTACGTGTAACATCTCACGTAGAGATTATCCGAAAAAATAAGGTGCAGTGTATTAGGCGGTAAGTCGTATTGTAATGCGAGTATTATCGAGCTAATCTTCGGTAGAAGGAGGCCAGGGCGTGTACCATTTCACGGGGGCTGGACAGAATATTGTAGTGGTTGGGGCCGAACATTTGGGGGAGGTAGAATTTTGCGCGTTCTTCGATGGCGAGGGCGAAGTTGTCGATACCGTGTTGGCGCATTTCGCGGAGTGCTTGTTTGATGTCTTCGATGCCGTAGCGACCTTCGTAGCGGTCGTAATCGGTGGGTTTGCCATCGGAGAGGAGGATGAGCCACTTTTTGTTTCGCGCGGGGCGTTGACGGAGGAGGGCTGCGGCATGTCGTAAGGCAGCTCCTATGCGGGTGTATCCCGCGGGTTGGGCAGCTCCGATGCGCATCTTGCCCGTGTTCCAGGGTTCGTCGAATGCCTTGAGTGTGATGTAGCTGGTGTGGTTGCGGGTACGGGAGAAGAAGCCATCTATTTGGAAATCGATGCCGTATTCGTGGAGGACTTCTCCGAAGAGGATGGAGACTTGTTTTTCGACATCGATGATGCGGTTACCGTGTGCGTAGCCATCGCTGGAGAGGCTAAAGTCTAGTAGGAAAAGCATGGACAGTTCTCGGTTGCGCTTTCGGGAGGTGATATATACGCGGTCGTCGGGGGTATGGCCTGCTCGTAGGTCGGCGAAGAGATCTGTCAGCGCATCGATGTCGAGGTGTTCGCCGTGGCTTACTCGACGTTGTTGGTCGAATGCATTGTGCAGGCGAGCGAACATTTTGCGCAGGTCTGTCAGCGTACGTCGGTGGTGTTGGAGAGTAAGGGTGTAGTACGATGGATCCGACTGATGTAAAATGGTGGGATAGACTTTGCAATAGGCGGGTTTGTAACTGCGCTTGCGGTAATCCCATTCGTCGTAGCGGAGGTGGAATGCTTCTGTGTTTTGCTCTTTAGCTTCGGCAATGGTAGTTGAGGAGACGAATTCGGCTTGGTAGATCGAATGGACGGGATCGTCGACGCGGACGACTTTACTCAGTCGCAGTTGGTTTAGGGCGTTGCTCTCGTCTTCGAGGGCATCGTACC
>JALWKB010000101.1:9106-17335 GCA_026996805.1 Saprospiraceae bacterium
GTTTCGACCTTTTCGAAGTTGTGGGTGAGGGTATATTGAGCTTGTTTTTCTCGGTCGACTTGTATGACTTCGATTTCATCGGCGTGTTTTGCTTTGAGGGTTGTGGTGATGGGGTGGTTGTCGGGGTTTAGAGTCTGGGGGAGGTTGTTGTTGGCCAAAAGGTCAGGAGTTGTGGTGGGAAGGCGGTCGTTTTTCATCCAACGCCCGTAGAGCCAGGTGATGTCTGGGGGAATGGGGCGACCTTTTTTATCCTGTCGTGGTAGCTTGCGGAGGAGCTCGTCGTGGATACGTTGGAGGGCGGGGTATTCCTTGTAGAGTTGTTTGAGTACGATGGGGGCGGTTTTACGAGCCATTGTCTGGGCGATTTCTGGGGAGGGGTCGCTGTGGGAGCGGTCGAAGTTGAGGCCCAATGTGCGCTGGACGGCCAGGAAGAAGATGCGGTAGTAGTAATAGATGAGGTTGGTATGGCTATCGGGGAAGAGGTGCATTTTTTCTGGGAGGAAGAGGATGTGGTCTTTCCATCCGCCTTCGCGTTCGGAGGGAGCGATGTCGACGGCTTCGCCACAAAGGGCGCGTGCGATGAGGAGGAGTTTGTTGCGGTGGTCATCGAGGTGTATGGTTCGTGCTTTGATGGTGGGATCTTCCGTGCGTCGGCGGGCAAGGTAATTTGCGACCTTTTGGAAAATTAGTTGGTCGAGTTCCACGATTTCATACAGTTGGTAAGGATCAGGTCAGATCATTAGGTCGGCCATGTCTTTCATGGCTTCGAGTGTGTCGGGGTCGTCGGTAAGGGGTTCGATGACGGCTGCGTGGACGGCGAGGCGTTTGTTGAGGCCGGTGTGGATGAGTTTGCCTGCGTCGACGAGTAGGCGGGTGGAGACCGTTTCTGCCAGTCCCAGCTCGGTGAGGTTGCGGATTTTATTGGCGATTTTTACCAGTCGGCGAGCGGTTTGCGCGTCGATCTGGCTTTCGTTGGCGATGATTTCGGCTTCTTTTTCGGGATCGGGGTAGTTGAAGCTCAGGGAGATGAAGCGCTGTCGGGTGGAGGGTTTGAGCTCTTTGAATCCCTTTTGGTAGCCGGGATTGTACGAGGCCACGAGCATGAAGTTGGGATGGGCTTTGATTTCGATGCCGAGTTTGTCGATATAGAGCACGCGGCGGAAGTCGGTCAGTGGATGGATGGCGACGATGACGTCGGGGCGGGCTTCGGCGATTTCATCCAGATAGATGATGGCACCTTGTTTGACGGCGCGAGTGAGGGGGCCGTCTTGCCAGACGGTTTCGGCGCCTTTGATAATAAATCGGCCGACGAGGTCGGTGGAGGAGGTTTCCTCGTGGCAAGCGACGGTGATGAGGTCTTTTTGGAGTCGGTAGGCCATATATTCGACAAATCGCGACTTGCCCGACCCCGTCGGCCCTTTGAGCAGCATGGGCAGCTGGTTGTGGTAGGCGTGTTCGAATACTTCGACTTCACGGCCGATAGACCGATAATAGGGTTGGTCGACGATCAACATGGTGCGAAGATTAAGTCACCACTTGGAAGACGGGTTCGCCTTCGGGTTGGATAGCTTCGTCGCTCGGGGCACCGTAGAGGAGGAAGTTCCACATGAAGAGCAAGATGCCCGTTGTGAAAACTGTAGCTGCGATGATGAGCACGAAGAAGTGAGGTTCGATGACTTTTGCCACTTCCATGAATTCGTAGCCGGCCAGTCGCTCGAGGGAAACTTGTGCAACTCCTGCAGCGGCGAATGCGGCTGTCATGCCCAGCATGCCAATGTTGGCCGTCCAGAAGGCGAGATTGCCGATGAAGTTGTCGTAAATCTTGCGGCCTGTCATGAGGGGCATGGCGTAGGCGATCACTGCAAAGACCAGGGAGCCATAAGCACCCCAGAAAGCCAAATGGCCATGCATGGCAGTGACCAAGGTGCCGTGGGTGTAGAGGTTGACTTGTGGCAGCGTGTGTGCAAGGCCCAATAGACCGGCACCAAGAAACGACAATATGGCGGTGTTGAGTGTCCAGTAGAGCGCCAGTTTGTTGGGATGTCTCTTGTTGCCCTTGCGGTACATCTGTACGGCAAAGGCCGTCATACCGAGAAAGGCCAAGGGTTCCATGGCGGAAAAGATTCCTCCGATGAGCAGCCAGTACTTGGGGCCGCCCGTGTAGTAGTAGTGGTGGCCGGTGCCCAATATGCCCGAAAGGAAGGTCAGCCCTACGATGACGTAGAGCCACTTTTCGATGACTTCTCTATCGACACCGGTGAGGCGAATGAGCAAGTAGGCGAGGATGCCTCCCATGATGAGCTCCCATACGCCTTCTACCCAGAGGTGCACGACCCACCAGCGGAAGAAGGAATCCACCGCTAAGTTTTCGAAGTACACCATACCCGGCAGGTACAGCAAGGCTGCGAAGACCAATCCCATGGTGAGTACCCATGCGGTAGTGGTCTGACGCTTGCCCTTGAGCAAGGTCATGAGGATGATGACCAAAAAGAGCACGACGTTGAGGGCTACAAGGTAGTCGAGTGGACGCGGGATTTCCAGGAATTTGCGGCCTTCAAACCAGCCAAAGTGAAATCCCGCTACTGCAATCAGCCCGACAATGGCCCAGCTCCAGAACTGCAGTTTGGCCAGAGATTCCGACCACAGCTCGGTGTCTGCTTCGTCGGGGATGATGAAATACGCTGCCCCCATAAAACCCGAGATGATCCAGACGACCAGGAGGTTTTTGTGCGTAGCTGTGGCCGCATTGAAGGGAATCCACTCGTGGAGTCCGTCATAACCCATATGGGCGAAGGCCATGATAAAACCGTAGGTCACTTGAAGGAGGAGCAAGATCATGCTGAAAGCAAAGAAGTAATACGCGACCTTTTGAGATTTGTATTTCATAGTTCAGCGATTTTAAAATGGTTTATCCATCCAGAGATTTGCCTCCACGGTTGTGTGGATTTGTTTCCGTCGAAGGTGGCTTTGGGATGGCCTATTCGGAGGGTTGGAGCCATGGCTTAGGTGGAAAGCCGTTGAGATAGGCTTCGTCCATCCACTTAAAGAAGGCGATGAGTGCTTCGACCTCTTCGTCGGTGAAGTCGTACTTGACCATATTTCTCCCCCGTGGCTGCCAGCCTTCGGGTGCGGTCAGCACGGTGCGGATGTAGGCAGGACCTTTGCGGGAATACACACGCGTGAGCTCGGGCGCGTAGTACGCCCCCTCACCCATGATGGTGTGACAGCCCATGCAGTTGTGCTTATCCCAGAGGTAGCGGCCGAGCTTGACTTGATCGTCTATCTTTTCGGGATGCGTGTTGCGCGGCAAGCCATTGCTGAGCGTGTCGATGGTGAGCCCTAAAAAAATGGCGGCAAAAACCACGGTTCCTCCGATGAAAAACGTCTTCGCTTGTCTCTTTGTCAACATAGCGTTTGGTTTTGTTTGCATCATCAAAGGTATTGGACGACTATTGCCTTATCCAATGATATTTGTCAGATGCAGGGCTGATTTTTATAATCGAAAACATTGATAATCACTAACTTTGATATAATCTTAATCGGTCCCTCGTGGTGTTACAATGCTAAGGGCGTGGAAATAGCACTATACCTTGTGGTTTTGGTACTGGTGGCTGGGTTTTTGCTGTATTGGTTACAGCCGCGACCAGTGGATTTTTTTCGCTGTTATAAAGATGATCCAAGCATTGCTACATCGCTTCGCATCTTTTACGCCAAGCCCATCCGTATAGTACAGGTCGGCGGCATTGCATGGCCGTACTACGTAGGTGGATTGGGAGGGAGGGCGGTTCTTTTTATTCACGGCATGGGTGGGTCGTACGACATTTGGTGGCAGCAGTTGCAGTATTTAGAAAGGACTCATCGGGTCATTGCCTTTACCTTGCCGGTGGAGGTGTCGACGTTGGCTGAGGTGGAGCGCGGCGTGCAGGCCTTGCTCGATAGGGAACGGGTCGACCAACTGGTGGTGGTAGGTACGTCGATGGGCGGCTATATCGCGCAATACCTCATGACGCGGATGCCACAACGTCTACGCGGTGTCGTCTTGGGCCATACCTTCCCGCCCAATGCGTACGTTCGCAAGCGCCATCAGCTTCTGGCAGTGCTGCTCCGCTTGTTGCCTGCGGTAGTCATCCGATATTACGGGTGGTATGTCTATCGCACCAAGGTATTTCCCGCGGCGGGACACAGCGCTATAGTGCGCTGTTTTCTCCTGTCGAAGCTCTTTTCCAAGCGAAGTTTTCTCCATCGTTACCGCATCCTCATCGAGTCCTTCGCTCTCGACCCCGAGCGATATCGCTCTATACCCAAGTGCATCTTCGAATCCGACAACGATCCCCTGGTGCCGGCGGAGCTTCGCGATGCACTCAAGGCGACTTATCCCGAGGCCACCGTTTACACTTTTCATAGTGCAGGACACTTTCCCTACCTCAACGCCGCAGATGCGTACAACACTGCGTTGCGCAAGTGCCTCGAAGGGGTTTTTGATTGGGTATAAAATCGTTGGTCAGTTTGCAGAATGGAAAAACGAGCCCACGAAATCGAAGCCCTTCGATTTCATACGCCATTGTATTAAACCTTTCACCCAATGGGAAATCAAAGTAGCAGGGGGGGATTATCGTAGGCTTCCCTTGGGTGCGAAAAATTTTGAGTATGAAATGGTGGATATCTGGAATAGCATGTCTCATGGGCTGTGGGCCGTGGGTACATGCGCAGCCTTCGCAGTCGTTTTTTGTCGTACACTGCGATCCTGGGTATGCGCATTTGTTTCCGAAATTGCGTCAGATGGTGGACTATGCCACAGACAAGGGTGTACCATTGACCATAGAGCTCTCACCGCAATGGGTCGATGCCGTTCTCGACGATCCGCGAAAGCTCAATGCCGTGCGGCAGTGGCAGGCTCTCGGTCATGAGATTGGCGCGCATCACCACGGCATTTATCACTGTTTTTGGGACAGTTTGACCAACTATCCCATCGACACCATTTGGAAGGTGCGTGGAGACACGTCACTGGTGCCTGCGCGCTGTGCGCGAGGGATGAATAGGGGCACATTAGACAGCTTTTATGCGCGCTTAGATCGGGTGGCGGGCGACTCGCTGCTGCTCACCTGGGGATCGAGCGATCAGCATCCCGAAGTTGACTTATATCCATTTGTGCCGTACCGCACCGATGGATCGCGTTACGATGTGCGACGCGCCTTTTCCAATCCCTACGTGGTCACTCATGGGCTATACCGCGCGGAGGGGAAAACTTGGGGGCCGTATACCACCTGTCAAATCGACTACTATTTCATCGACGATAGGAATAAGGTGGATGCAGTCATAGCGATGTATGAAGACACGGCTTTTTCCAATGGTTATGAAGTGGTGGGGGTGGTGACGCATGTGTTCAACTTTGCGAGGGATCCAATGTACTTTCGCACATGGGTGGATTTTATATCGGGTAAGGGCTGTCGAACGGTGCGTGGGATCTTGCGGCGCTCTCAGTGTGGGGCCACGCGCAATGTGGTGGTTGAAGGAGAGGAGGAGGTGCTGAAGATGACGACCGAAGGTGAAGGCGAAGGAGTACAGCTATCGTGGTCGGGCAGGGCAGATATTTACCTTTATGATTCGATGGGTAGGATGCTATGGGCGCGTCGTGGTGTGCGAGCCCCCGTGTACTTGCCCTTGCGCGGTATACCTTCGGGAGTGTACGTGCTACTGTGCCGTCTTGAGAGTCGCACGGTGGTGCGACGCTTCACATGGCCGTAGGAGATAAGAGCAACTCACTTATCGACGAGTGCTTCAATCTTTGCGGCAAGTATAAAATCACTCTCGGTCAGGCCGTCGACGGCGTGGGTCCAAATGCGTACATCTACGCGGCCGTAGGACACGCAGAAGTCGGGATGGTGATCTTCCGCCTCAGCGATGGCGGCCATCATGTTGACGAATCCCATCGTCTCCACAAAATTTTTAAAGCGGAAGCTGCGCTGAAGGTGGTGGTGTTCGACTACCGTCCATTCGGGTGCAATGTGAGGTGTGTATTCTGCGATTTGCTCGGGTGTGAGCGGCGGTATACCTCCTTTGCAGGGGATGCACTTTTTGCTCTTCAAGTCCATGACGCGTCAACCATTTTATACTACCAAAAATAAGCAAAATGGCCCTATAAGGCGGTGATATGCGGGCAGGGGTGAAGGGTCACTTTAGCTCTACGATCATTTCGATTTCGACGGGGATGCCCAGAGGGAGAGCATTGGTGCCGATGGCGCTGCGCGCGTGGCGCCCTCTGTCGCCGAAGACTTCGACCATGAGGTCCGAGAGGCCGTTGATCACCTGGGGTTGTTGGGTGAAATCATCGGTGCAGTGGACGTATCCCGTCACTCGGACGATGCGCTTGACGCGGTTGAGGTCGCCGATGTGGGCTTTGAGGGCGGCCAGCTGATTGATGGCGGTGAGGCGGGCGGCCTGGTAGGCCTCATCGACGGTGAGGTCTTTGCCGACTTTGCCGACGATGTAGCTTCCATCGGGCTTGCGAGGGCCCTTGCCAGCGAGGTAGATCATCTTGCCGACCTGGACGGCGGGCACGTAATTGGCTAAGGGCGGGGCGAGCTCCGGTAAAGTGATGCCCAGCTCGACGAGGCGCTTTTCGACGTCGGACGTCCCAGCCTCTCCTGATGTCGAGCGGGTAGTGCATGAGAGCAACAGAGCAGTGATGCATAAGGTGCAGGACAACCGTAGGCGATTCATCGGCCAACTGTTTTATGGCAAAAAATACACAATCATTGACAAATGAGGCTTTTGGATTGTGCCACGGTGTTGAAGGGCGAGGGTAGGGGCTGCTGGAAAAGTGTAATTTTGCTGTGCTTGGATTCGGCATGCTGATATCGGTGGAATTTTGATATACTGTATAAAATGGTGCGATGGACGTAAAAACGCTGGAAAATTGGCTTTGGGATGCAGCCTGTGCGCTACGTGGTCCGGTAGATGCTCCCAAGTACAGGGATTACATTTTGCCGTTGATCTTCCTCAAACGGCTTTCGGATGTCTTTGAAGATGAAATCGATCGCCTGGCACAGGAATACGGAGGGCGGGAAAATGCCCTACAACTCATCGAAGGAGAGCGTCAAAGCGGTGTCATTGCTCTGGGGAGGGGTGTGGTACGGTTTTACGTGCCCGATGAAGCGAGATGGGATGTGATACGGAAGCAGAGCAAGGGATTGGGTCAGTATTTGACGGATGTGGTTCGGGCGGTGGCGCGTGAAAATCCGCGTCTATCGGGGGTGATCGATATTGTAGATTTCAATGCCACGGCGGCGGGGCAGCGCATCGTACCAGACGATTATCTGGCGCGACTCATCGATGTGTTGTCAAAGTACAGACTCGGTTTTCGCGATGTGGAGCCCGATATCCTCGGTCGGGCCTATGAGTATTTACTGAAGAAATTTGCGGAAGATCAGGGCCAGAGTGCCGGAGAATTTTATACACCCAGGGAGGTAGCCCTACTAATGTCGCAATTGCTCGATCCTCAGCCCGATATGGAGGTCTACGATCCGGCCTGTGGTTCGGGAGGATTGCTCATCAAGTGCCATTTGCGCCTTCTCCAAACCCACGGGGTGTTGAACAACGGACGAAGGGTTTTGCCCGATGGATGTGCACCCCTGCGCTTGTATGGCCAGGAGATCAACCATTCCACCTATGCGATGGCTTCGATGAATGCCGCCATTCACGATATGGAAGCCAAAATCCATTTGGGCGATACCATGCGCCATCCTGCCTATAAAGATGAAGAGGGAAAGTTGAGGCGCTTTGATCTCGTCGTGGCCAATCCGATGTGGAATCAAAGTTTTCCCAAAGAGGTGTATGAAAACGATCCCTACGACCGTTTCACCTTCGGAATCCCATATTCTTCCACGGCCGATTGGGGTTGGTTACAGCACATGTTGGCTTCGCTCAAGGATGAAGGGCGCATGGCGGTGGTGCTCGATACCGGTGCCGTCTCACGAGGCAGTGGAACTCAGGGCTCGAACCGAGAGCGCGACATCCGTAAGGCTTTTGTAGAACGCGATCTCATCGAGAGCGTAATCCTGTTGCCCGAAAACCTCTTTTATAATACCACAGCACCGGGTATCGTCATGGTCGTTAACCGTCGGAAGCAACACCCGAAGGAGATCTTGCTCATCAACGCCTCCAAGCTCTTCGCCAAGGGTAGGCCCAAAAACTATCTGACCGACGAACACATCGATAAAATCGCTGAGC
>JALWKB010000102.1 GCA_026996805.1 Saprospiraceae bacterium
CCTCGCATATCCGCACCATACGCTACTTAGATAGCATAGCCCGCACCGAAGAAAATCCCTCACAGCGCAAACGCATCGAAAAAATCAAAACGCATTACATGTATCTCCAAAAGTCCATCCTAAAAAATTTTGCCACCACTGTATCCAACCACTGGCCATTCGGCCGCATTCTACTGGTATGGGACACAGCGCTGTACCACCTCAAAAGTCCTGGCACGTATCCCTGCTTTATAGACACTTTGGGCAGGCCCCTCCCTATCCAAACCATTGGCGATAAGACCATCATCGCCTATCCTGGATTATCTTCGGAGCAAAAGCTCGAAGTGTTTCAATTTCGCACACTCGACGGAGCGCGCATTGCCAAGCCATTCCCCCCTTACGTCATGCGCCAACACATCACCGACCGCCTCAAAGCAGTCTTTAGCCGCAAACGCCCGGACTACCATGCAGCCCAGCGATTTGTCGCCAAATTGAAAAAATTCGCCTACGACGACTGAGTGATCTGCCCCAACCACCACTGACGAAAGAAGTCCATAAGCCTCGACATGGGAAGCAACTTCATCTGAGCTGCATCTGCCCATATGCCCTGTTTGTATTGTTGTATAAAATCATGCTCCCCCACCCCCTCCAAAACACTGAATCGGTACAATCGCGCATGTACCCTCCTATGGGACAAGACTTGGTGTCTTTCCAAGCCCGTATAGTGAAGCATCACCCGGCATGTTGTTGCTGCTGCGAGGTGTGCGATCAGGCCCTTCTCATCGAGAAAGGCCTCTTTCGACTCGACGACCGGAAACTCGTACAAGCCCGACCAAAACGTCCCATTTCTCCTTTTGGTCACCAACACTCTGTGTCGATGGTCCTCAATGAGCAAGTAGTGAAAATAGACCTGTTCCTTAAGCGTCTTACGTCGAGGGGGAACATCATCTACTACCTCTCGCGCATGGGCGATGCAATATCTCTGTAGCGGGCAAGAGGCACAATCGGGACGCATGGCCACACATTGCATAGCTCCAAAATCCAAGAGCGCCTGTGCAAAATCGGATGGCGAATGTCGACCTCGCCACTTTTCGTACAATGCATGGAGCTCTTGGCGTTGCGGCGCTCTCGACACATCCCCAGCCACGTTCCACAACCTTGCCAACACACGAGCGACGTTGCTATCGATTACGGGATAGGGCCTTTCAAAGGCAAACACCATGATGGCGGCAGCGGTATAGGGGCCCACACCGGGAAGCCGTAGCCACTCCTCATAACTGGTGGGCATTTCACCTCCCCTTTGAGCGACGATACACCTCGCTGCCTTCAACAGATTGCGCGCACGCTGATAATAGCCAAGACCCTCCCAGTCTTTGAAAAACACACTCTCCTCCACCGCTGCAAGATGGGACACATCGGGATATTTTTGCACGAACTTCCGAAAATACGGAAGCCCTTGCTCTACACGTGTCTGCTGGAGCACCACCTCCGCCAACCACACCTTATACGGGTCACGATCCTCCATCCACGGCATGTGTCGACCATGGCTTTCCGCCCACTTTAAAAGCACCCTGCGCATTGCGGACAATCGCCGATCGCTCCCACACATGCGACAAAGATTGCAAACTTTGGCCGATCGTCCAATATTTCATACTCGATATGCGTTGTATGAAATAGTAGCCCGAACACCTTACAAGCCACATATTTTTACACATTTTCCCCAAAAATGTGTATATTTATTCACAATTTTGGCAAATTTCAGGGCTATGGTACAGTACAACAGGTGTTTTTGCAGTATTTTTTATCTCTCCCTCCTACTCCACATACACGGAATAAGCGCTCAAATAGCGCCAGCTCCACTAAAAGAGCGCATGGCTAAAGCCCCCCACGTCATAGAGGCCACCGTGCAAGACGCATATGCAGCCATGGATAGTCATCAAGGCCATATCTATACCGTGTACGTGCTGAAAGTCCACCAAGTACTCAAGGGAGCATTGAACACTAC
Source organism: Saprospiraceae bacterium (assembly GCA_026996805.1). Lineage (GTDB taxonomy): Bacteria > Bacteroidota > Bacteroidia > Chitinophagales > Saprospiraceae > S141-43. The sequence continues at coordinate 1,985 of JALWKB010000102.1, forward strand.
CACTGTGGAGCTCCTCTCTCCGGGCGGAACGATTTTCCCTCGTCGCGAAGTGGTTATCCCCTCCCTGCATCCCTCTGTGGGCCAATCGGGATTGTGGCTACTCGAACCATCAGCTGTTGCGCTCGTAGACGAACGACCTACAGAGCATCCTCGCTTTCGTGCTATCTATGCCAACGCCGGCCTCGTCTACTACGACCTCACCGCCAATCGCGCATTCGACATTTTCAGTGCATACGGATCTATTGACGGCCAATTGTACACACTGCTGAAGGAATGGGGCTATCCGGTACGGCATTCATGGATAACGAAGGCACTTCGCGCATCGAAGGCCGAATGGCGCGACCCCCTGGCCGTATCCATCACGAGCTTTTCGCCCAATGCTGTCCAAGCCGGCAAGGGCATAATACTGACTATCAACGGCAGTGGATTTGGTGCCTCAAGGGGCAGTGGAAGGGTCGAATTCAGCAATGCCAACAACGGCGGCGCGACGATTGATATCGAGCCCCTCAGCACAGAATACATCTCATGGTCGGATACGCAAATCAAAGTCAAAGTCCCCACCGATGCAGGCACGGGAAAGTTTCGCGTCACCAATAGCAGCGGCAGCAGCGCCACGAGTAGCTCTTCGCTGACAGTAGAATACAACATCATCAACGTGACGTATAACAACCGTCGTTACCGCACCAATCTGGTCGACTCCGACGGCAGCGGCGGATACGTGTTGAAATACCATACCGAATTGTACAACAACACCCAGGCGCGCGACGCTTTCCGACGCGCACTCGACACATGGCGCTGCGACGGCACCGGCGTCTACTTCGAAGACAACGGCACCACCAATATCGACCAGGCCGCCGGCGACGGCGTCAACGTCGTGCGTTTCGACAACGGCAACGAACTCCCCCCTGGCGTCTTAGGCCAATCCTATAGCTACTTCATCGGATGTAACGGCGGTACTACCTGGGTACTCGACGAAACCGACCTCGTCTTCAACGACGGCACCAACTGGAACTACGACGCCGCCGACAACAGCACCGCCAACAACCAATACGACTTCGAAACCGTCGCACTCCACGAATTGGGCCATAGCCACCAACTCGGCCACGTCATCAATACCAACGATGTCATGCATTACGCCCTACCCAACGGTACCGAGCGACGTACCCTCTCCACCAACGACCTCAACGCCGGCAACGATGTCATCAATTTCAGTCAGGGCTCCTGCGGCAAAAACAACATGCAAATCTACAACTGCCAAGCCCTGGCATTCAACCACCTCCAACTGACCCTCCTCTCCCACCACAACCCTCCCTTGCTCCAATGGCATCTCACCACCACCCAACCCATCAGCCATTTTATCCTCCAGGCCTCCCGCGATGGCTATTCCTTCACCGATTGTACCAAACTCCCAATACCATCAGACCACACATCGGTCTATTCGCTTCCCCTCTACCGCAAATGGCAGGTATCGGGTCCGTGGTATCGAATCAAAGCGTACACCCAGAACGGAGCATCAATCTCCTCCAATTTGGTGCACTTCCTGAGCAAAGCCACGGGCGAGCCCATCTCTGTCGTCGCCACTGCGCAATCCCTTGTACTCTTCTGCTCCGATTACGATGCACTCGAGGGCGTGCTCATCCATCCCAATGGAACAATCATACGAAAGATTCGCATTCCATCGTCAACCCCAGGGCATCTTTCCGTCATACACATCCGAGGCCTATCTTCCGGATGGCATCGCCTTGTGTTGCACAACTCCTCGGGGTACCCTGTATTCGACAAGGCTTTATTTGTCCCCTAACCGATATAAATAAAAGCTCAGCTGGTCTTCTCCTCTTCGGTTTCGCTGCTTGTAGATTCTTTTGGGGACTCGCTTTGTTGTGCTTCTCCCTCCTGAGATGCGAGCTCTTGATTGGTCTCCACCTTGCTCTCATCCTGTTCCTGTAGGGTTTCCCCTTCTTGATCTCCACCTGCCGATGCAGCTGCGGTCGATGAAGACTCTTCGTCGGAGGCGCCCTGAGCTTTTTCTTTATCTTCCTCTTTCTGCTCTTCTTTGCTCTCGACCAGATCTTCGATTTTTTCTATCGCATCGCCGATAAATTCCTTTACCTCTTCTACAATTTCAGAGGACTCCTCCACGACTTCTTCCACCACGTCTTCGAGGACCTCTTTGGCCTTTTCCGTGACGGCTTTGGCGATGGCTTTGGTGGTCTCGACGATCTCTTCGGCCTTTTCCATGAGGGATTCGCCTTCCTGAGCTTCCCCTTCGGCTATATCCTCTGTGGCCGCCTGTGTGTCCGACTGCGAGCCATCTTCAGCTTGTGGGGCACTATCTGCTGATGATGTTTCGCTGTCTGCTGCCTCGCGAGCTCGGAGTTTTTCGAGGCGAGCCTCGAGCTCCTGGCGCAGGTCCTTGAGCTCTTGAATTTTCTTTTTCTTAGCCGCTATTTTTTCCTTCAAGATGTTGATGCGCAGTTCTCG
>JALWKB010000103.1 GCA_026996805.1 Saprospiraceae bacterium
GCCGCGCTCATCTCGTACAGTGGTGATGACATTTTTGGGCTTGTTCAGTAGGATGTAGACGGGATTGTTGACGGGAAAGAGGCGCATGCCCTTATAGGTGACCGTATCGCCCTCTGCCACGACGTAATTCGGCTCGGTGACGGTCTTGCCGTTGACCTGTATCTTGCCCTTCTTGATGAGCTCTGCTGCTTTACGACGGGAGCACAGCCCGCTCTTCGCCACGTATTTGCTCAACCACATGACGACGAGGCATTTTAATCGGTCGGAAAGACCATGTCCTCAGGATCAAAACCGCCGAAGGGATCGTCGGTTCGCTCTCCCTCGTTGATTTTAGAAGACAGGCTGAGCAAGGGATCCTCTTCGAGGGAGACAAACTTGGTGTACTGCTCCTGGAATTTGATGGGAATGGTACGCAACGGACCGTTGCGGTGCTTGGCGATGATGAGCTCCGTATATCCGGGAGGCATTTCGTCATCTTCGAGCTTGTAATACTCGGGACGATAGAGGAAGAGCACCAAGTCGGCATCTTGCTCGATGGCTCCCGACTCGCGGAGGTCCGATAGTTGAGGTCGTCGATCGACGGTGCTGCGCGTCTCCACCTGGCGGGAGAGCTGCGCCAGAGCAATGACAGGAATATCCAGCTCCTTGGCCAACCCCTTGAGCGCTCGTGAAATGGTGCTGATGACTTGTTCGCGATTGAAATTTTTATCCTTGACGGTGGCAGTCATCAGTTGGAGATAGTCGACGATGACGAGCTCTATTTTGTGGTGTTGTTTGAGGCGACGACACTTCGCACGCAGTTCGAATATGTTGAGGGCGGGTGTGTCGTCGACAAAGAGCGGCGCTTCGGAGAGCTGTTCGATAGCGCGGTGCAGCTGTGCCCATTCGAAATCTTCGAGCTGACCGTTGCGCAGCTTGCTACCTTCAATCTCGGCTTGCATCGAGATGAGGCGCTGTGCCACCTGCAGCGCAGACATTTCAAGCGAAAAGAAGGCTACGGGCCTTCGGTACTCCACTGCGGAATTAAGAGCAAGCGATAAGGTAAAAGAGGTCTTTCCCATACCCGGCCGTGCAGCTACAATGATCAAGTCCGACTTTTGCCAACCATTGGTGAGGCGGTCCAGCTCTTCAAAGCCACTGGGCACGCCCGTGAGTTCGTCCTTCGCATTGGCAATGGTTTCAAGTTTTTCCTTGGCGCGCACCACTAAATCGGAGATGTGCATGTATCCGCGCCGCAAGTTTTTGTCGGTGATCTCATACAAACCCTGCTCTGCCTCATCGAGCAGGTCAAAGACATCTTTGCGGTCCTCAAAGGCATCTTCAATGATGCGCGTCGATACGCGTATCAGCTCGCGCTGAATGTACTTTTGCGCTACAATCCGGGCGTAGTGTTCGATATGGGCCGCTGAGCCGACCTTATTGGTCAAGGAGACGAGATAGGCCGCACCGCCAACCTCCTCCAACTTGCCAGCCTTGCGAAGGGCTTCCGTCACCGTCAATAGGTCGATGGGCTGACTCTTCTCAAACAGCTGCATGCATATCTTATAAATGATGCGGTGCTCAGGACGATAAAAACTCTCCGGGCGTAAAATGTCGAGCACGGTGGTAAAGGCATCGCGCTCCAACATAATCCCCCCCAATATGGCCTCTTCCAGGTCTACCGCTTGTGGCATGACCTTGCCGTAGATTGCCGTAGCTATCTCCTCACTCTTTTCGCGTCGCCCCCCTCGTATGGATTTCAGCGGCTGTTCCATTCACCTACGTTTTATCCCTTTCGCCCAATATTGCCGACAAATGTAGAGCAATTTTAATATGTACCCTCCGTCAAAAGCCCATAGACCCCGAACCGACGACGTCCACTATAGCTCTTGCACTGTGAATTGATATCCAAATTCAAATATACGAAATTTTTCTTATACATTAAATGTTTTTATAATGCGATCACTCAACGCGCATCCCACCAATGGCCCCTTGCCCACAATCTCATCGACCGAGATATCTATGTGTAGTTGTCGTGTATGAAATGGTAGGCCTTCTTCACTGTGGAAATCTCAATGGGACAGTGTGGAAAAATTTTATACCCCTCCCCAACATTTCACCGACCTAAAAAACGCTCGTAGCTTCGGATTAAATCGAAAATCCAACACAATCATGAGCACCACGAGCAAATATTCCACGCCCACCCAGGTTAGGCATTCCTCATAAGGGCTGTGTCGATAGGTGCAATAACTCCACGAAATCATATACGACCATACGGGTATGGACATATTGGGATACAGGGCTGTTAAAAACACAGGCAAGACGAGATACCACGGGTGCAGCGAAAAGCTCATAAATGCAAAGACAAGGTAAATAGCCAACATCACGATGGGCACATCTCGCCATGACCTCTTCATCGGCGTACAAAGACTCAGCACTACTACCGATAGACTCACCACCCCTAAGGCCAATGGAGCCCAAATCACTTTAGGATGTACTTTGGCCATGCCCTCCCATACGTAGCGAAAGAGATAGTACAACCCGGCATTGAACTCAAAGGTGTGTAGGTAGAGTCCCAGACTCTCAAAAAAATGAATCACGTAGCTGGCATCCAGCCAGGGCAAAACACCCAAGAGAAGTACCACTGTCATCCATGCCACAAAAGGCCATCGATATCTCCGAGGCAAAACACGCCATATGACAAGGACAAACATCAACGGCAACAACTTGGACAATACCGAAAGCGCATAGAGAACCGCCGCCTTATAGTACTTTCGATAGACAAAGGCCACCATGGCCCAGCAAAAAAACGACAACATCACTGCCTCAGGATGAAGATTGCCCATGAGCTCCACAATCACCAAGGGATTGAGCCAATACAACATGGCGTACCAATGCGGAAGCCGAAATCTCCGAAGCAATAGATACAACCCATAGCCCGTGGCCATTTCGGCCATCAGATAAAACGCCTTGAGAATCCACACCCCCATTACGACATTTTCAGGAAGCGATGCTAAATAGAAAAGACCTTGCAACACAGGGGGATAGACCGTGTAGTAATCAGGGGAGTTCATCTCCGAATACAGCACTTGTGCATAGCTCGAATCTGAAAACTGAGCAATGAGTTCCGAAGGGAGGTGTGCAAGGGCATTGTAGCCATGTCGCGCGACAAAACCATCCCAGAGAAATCGATAAAAGTCGTCCGAGAGAGCAGGTAGGGCACCGAGAAGTAAAATCCTAAGCCCAACCCCGGCCCACCACACCCAGCGCGATGCAATACCGAGAATATGCGTATGCAGCATCAGCGCATACCCCAAAAATGCCGCAGTGTACCCTATGAGAGTACTATAAAATTCAGTCTGACGAACGCCATAGCCCAAATACAAAAGGGCAAGTGACCACAACACCAGGCCTATGAAAAAAAGAACACGCAAGCCTCCCACTTTTACACCAAACCCGTCCATGACAAGTGCCTTCCATCAACGCAGCCTATCGGCAGAACGCACCAACTCTTCATCGCGACGAATGTTGCGCAATGCCAAATAATCAAAAACTACACTCAACGCCAAGAGTGCCAACCCCCACGAGGGGCGCATCCCAACAAGCACTTCGTAGTCGGCATACCGCAAATACGCATAATAAGCCGTAAACAATACCACAAAAAGGGTCATGACGATAGCCCATCGCACCAGAAGCATTTGCAAAGGCCGTCGGCGAAAACTCATAAGCGCTCCAACCAAGAGCAGGAGTATCACCCACCAGAGGAGGGCAGTGAGCACCGAGCTGCCCATTACCACTCCCTCAAGCCATTCCTCTTGCAGGGTACCCGCTGTCGCCGACTCCGAAGCTACCGACCAACGCCACAGCGGCACCTGCCCCAATTGGACGAAGAGCATACACCCAACACTCAATACCAGCCACAATGTCTGTATGCGTTGCCACATTGTTTTTTCCCCGCAAGATAGGAGAATTTCGGCCAATATTGAATTTTTCATAAATATTTCGCATTTCATATGAACCAACTGCACTCTTGCGTTGTCCTGTTATGATGTCAGTGGGTCAAAGCGGGAACGGAGGGTGTTCGGATTGGCAGTATTTTTGATACGTATAATAAAAATCCATAATGTGTCATGAACAGCATCGATAAGCAAAAGCTCAAGGCGCTGGCACACAAGATTTACTACTTCACCGAGGCCATTCGGGATGACCAAGACATTCATCCTCTGGAGTTGGACTTGTTGAAGGGGTATTTGTTGCAGATGTATGAAATCGTGGTCCATGCACACGGCCAAGCAGCTTCTGTGGAGGTACAGACGAGCACATCCAATGTTCAAAATCCCCCTGAAAAGAGCTTTACCGAATTTGTCGACAACGCTGCTAAGAGCAATGCTTCGGTTGCAGTAAAGGAAGCGGAAGCCACCATCTCCAACGAATATGAAGAAGCGCGTGCGCTCATCGACCGCATCT
>JALWKB010000104.1 GCA_026996805.1 Saprospiraceae bacterium
TAGACGGTGCCTGTGAGTTTGATATAGGCTACTGTTTGATTAGCGAGCATGAGGCCGCGAGCTAAATAACCTGCGGTGGTCGTCTTGCCGCTGTCCATTCCGGTGCCGAGCGAGAGGATGGTGCGGTAGGGACGTGGTTTGTCGGGGTTGAAGGGTAGCAGTTTTCCAGCGAGTTTTTTTGTATTGAGTACGGCACCTGTGGTTGGATCACAGACGTAGCCGATGAGGCGGAGTGTGGTTGGTCCGCGCAATTCCATTTTATAATGCATAGAGGCCACCACTCCTACGGCGCCGCCTTTGCCCAAGATGTGGTATTCTTCTCGATAGCCGCGGGGTATGTAGCCTTCGAATTGCTCGGTGGCGTATCGATTGCCAAAGGCCATCATGATGGTATCGCCCGGAAAGATGTAGGTGTTGTTGCCGTTGAGCCCCTGGATGCTGGGATGCTTGCCCAGTTCGAGCACTTCGAAGACTGCGAGGTCTCCGCTTTTCGGCTGGTATTGCCGAATGATGGAAGTGCATATTTCATACTCTTGTTTTAAAAACTGACAGATGATGCTCTTTTTAATGTTGTTTTTGTCCATGTATCTACGATTTTATACCTTTCGACCTCTTAGATTTTTTTACTTTGCGATAATCCATTTTTATAGTAAGGCTAATGCCGAAGACGGTGTAATTGTTGAAGGGGTATCGGATTTTGGTTCCGTACCTTGAGGGGACATTGATATCTCGATGGTTGGTGAAGGGGTTGTTAAACTCGCGCTGATAGATGTAATAGGTACTCAGTCGCAGATTGCGATAGGGTTTGAAGCGGGCCCCTATGATGATGCGGTAGCGGTGGAAGTCGTTAGGGGCTTTGATGGTGACCAGGGTGCCGTCTTTGTGATAGTATTTTAGGGGTTTGCCGCCGTAGTAGTAATAGAGTCGTCCTTCGATATAGGGTTTGCCCTTCCAGGGCAGGCGCTGTCGATCGTAAAAGCGGACGGAGAGGATGGTGCGGTACTGGTATTTCTTGGTAGTGGGCTTGAAGTGTTCGGCGATGAGGCTGTATCGCCACAGGTACGGCTTACTGCGCTTATAATAGGAGATACGTGCTTGCCAGCGGCTGTACCAGATCATCTTTTCGCGACCGCGGAAGTACAGCGGTCGGTAGCCAATGGAAGTGCGCCAGCGTTTATTCCATCGGTATTGGGCTGTAAGGGAGGGGATCAACAGTTGGAGGGGATAGGCGCCGTACAGCTGGTAGCCAAAGAATTCGCTGACGCGTAGAGACCATTTTTTAGTAAGTCTGACGTCAATCCCCACGCTGTAGAATATCTTTCTTCCTGGGGGAAGGTCTTGTGTCCTACCGCTATTTAAGGCAATGAACCCCATGATTGAGCATGTGATGAAAATTTTTCGTACATATTTTTTTGGACTCATTTTTTCAAAGGAGCTTTATGCGTCATGCACAGCTGCGCTAAGGACAACGTTCGGATTATGACACTGGTCCTTCAAATGTCTGGATGCAGATGACTTGGGAAAGAGTGCGCTCTCGGTTGTATAACTTGTGCAATACACCGAGAGGTAGCGTGCATCCTCCTCTACAGTATTCTACGTACACCTCGGTGACGCAGGATACGAATCGTATGTACTGGACAATGCACTTTGATTTCCGGGCCGCTTAAAATCTTCTGTAGTAGAGAAGTGGTGATGAAGCCAAAGCGGAGTCATAAATAGGACCTTTGTATACAGGTGATGATATATGATTATGGACAGTACTATGGCGACAATGGCGATCAGTCCAATTACCCATGTGAGAGAAGGATTATTCTGTGTGCGCAAATCTTCTTGCATATGCATGCGTTGTTGGATTTTCTGCCATATGCGTTGTTGAGTGCGATAGTCGATACTGTCGCGATAGGTTTTGTCTTGCGCAGATACCAATTTCATGGCGACATTATTTTATTAGATTGGTTCTACAGTAGCTCAGGCTTTTATGGCGGCTACAGATAATAGCCTGGAGCTTTTTACGGGCTTTTGCGTAGTTGGACTTAGAGGTTCCCTCTGATATGTTGAGAATACGTGCTATTTCGTTGTGTTTTAACCCTTTGAGGGCATAGAGTGTGAACACATTGCGGTAAGCTGGGGGGAGCTCTTCAATGCAATCTTGCAGATCCTTGTAGGAGATTTGCACTTGTTTCGTTTCGTCAGCCATTAAGAGTGAGGGGTGGACATCTCTTGACAGCTCGTCCAAAAATAAGATGCGCTGAAGGCTTTTCTCTTTTCGGCACTTATCCACTACAGTGTTGATGACGATTTTCCTGAGCCAGGGTAAAATGGGTTTACGGACGTCGAATTTGTAGAGGTTGTTGTACAATTTCACGAAGGAGTCTACACAGATATCTTCGGCATCATCGCTACTAACAAACTGGCAGGCTAATCGATACACATGAGGATAGAGCTTGTCGAAGAGCTCTTTTTCCGCACTTCGATCGCCTTGTAGGTATCGCTGTACGATGGTTTTTATTTCCTGTTGTGCTACCTGCATCTCAGCCATTTGGTTTTATCAATAATACGAGGGAAAAGTGGGAATGGTTGCTTAGGGGGCGAAAAAAATTTTTCAAATCGGTGTGTTATGTGACTTTGTTGACAAAAATAAAAATTATTGTCTTCATGGGCAACCACTATTTGGTCGCATTCGTATATAGCATCTGAATAGGATGAATTACGGCGATAAAGATAGGTGTACAATGATGGATTGGCTGATTCGTATGAAATGGTGGATGTTTGTTTTTTACATCACGGTAGTCGGTATACCCTCTTGGGCTGGGCTTGAGGAGGCAGAGTGGGTAAATGAAGGGGATATGGAGGAGTTGGTCTGTCCTGAGGGAGGAGGTGATGTATATCTATTGGATTCGACTTTGATATATCTTGCTGATGCGCAGGGCAATTGGGTGTTGTCGGAGCGCGACATCTTCAGCTATACGGTGCGAGGATGGGAGGATTTGCAGTTGAATTATTTGCGTGATCCTCAAAATGTCCTGTGGGTAAACAACCGCAGGTATAGCTTCACTTACGATGCCCGAGGCAATCTCGTGCGGCGTTTGAGAGAGGATTGGGATGGAGTGCAATGGGTGCGGCGGTTTCGCTATGACAATACGTATAACAATAAGGATTTGCGAACCAGCAGTGTGCGACGGAGTTGGGATGGCTTTCAGTGGGTGTTGGATGTGCGTTATTTGTATTCGTACGATTTGAAGGATCAACTTCGTCAGCGCATACGTCAGCGTTGGAATGGCGTACAATGGGTAAACAGTCGGCGCTATGTATATACATACGACAATCGCGGATACCGCATTCGCAACGACGTGTATCGATGGGACCGACGCACCAATTCCTGGACTTTGGACTACAAATACGAATACATCAACGACAATGAGGGGAAGGTGCTCGTTCGGATCCGCTACAATTTGACAGGTGGTTTTTGGCAGGAGGAGTCGAGGACAGAGTATTTTTACGATGCATTGGGCAATCGCCAACAGTGGATCAAATACATCAAAGTGGGAGCCCAATGGAAAAAGCACTCTCGCAAGGATTACTTTTGGCGATTTTTCAATGCAGCTCCTACCGATATCGTGCTATCGGATAGTCTTTTTTCGGAAGGAGATCCGGTCGGCACAGTGGTGGGGATCTTTCAAGCGATCGATGTCGATGACAATGCACACAGTTTTTCGCTCATCAAGGGGGATGGCCAAAACGATAGGGATAATGCCTTGTTTCGGATCACAGGCAATCAGCTTCGCCTCAATGCCAATTTTTCCCAACGCGATGGACCCTTCTACATCTTAGTACAAGCCGACGACGGTAGAGGTGGTCTGTTTTGTAAGGCCTTTCGAATCTATAAGTGCAAGCAGTTTGTCATCGCCGAACAGATCAACCCGATATCTTGTAACGGCGCTTGTGATGGCAGCATATCCGTGACAGGCGTACAAAACGCCAACCATCCTGTACAATACAGCTGGAGTAACGGGGCTACAGCATCGAGTATATCCAATCTATGCCCCGGAACCTATACCGTAACGATCACCGACAAAATAGGCTGTTCCTCCGTGAAGGTGTACAACCTGACAAATCCACCAGTGCTTTCTTCTACCATACTAAAAACCGATGAGTCGTGCTATCAGTGTAATAACGGCTCTGCAGAAGTGCAACCTTCCGGAGGTGTTCCTCCTTATAGTTATCAGTGGAGTAACGGGGCCCAGTCTGCTCTTATAGATAATCTTGCACCTGGTCGGTACGTGGTGACGGTGGAGGACAGTCACGGCTGCAGTGTTGTGGACACGGTGGAGATAGGGCGCTTTGTGTGTCCGGGGTTGCGGATGACGGCGGTGGTGGAGGATGAGCGATGTTGGGGCAGTTGTGATGGTCGCATAGAGGTGGAGGTTTCGAATGGTGGT
>JALWKB010000105.1 GCA_026996805.1 Saprospiraceae bacterium
CCATCACTATCGTCCGTCAATGTTATGTTCGTCTCTTTATACCGTCACCCACTCGGGGCAACTACAGCGAATGCGCATCACACATTCCAACTGCAAATATATATCGCATTTTTATTTCAGCACCCACTTCAAAAGATTATTTTTTAAATATAAGACTTTTTAATCTATTCTTGCCTGTGCACCAGGCAGTTACATACATTCCCTCGCATCAAACCTTTTTCGTTCATCTCCACAACCGAAGGGTCGTCCGTCTCTTGTATACCTTCGATTTGCATGGCAAAGATATATACATTTCAGTTATATACTCCAAAATCGCATACATAAATTTTTTTTGCCCCTATTTTTGCCGCAAACACATAGGTGGTCATGTCCTATTACTCCATTGTTAGCGACTACCTACGCAAGGCCGATGTCCAAATCAACGGCAATCGTCCCTGGGACATTCAAGTTCACAACCCCAGATTTTACAAACGCGTATTGCGCGACGGAGATCTCGGTCTTGGGGAATCTTACATGGAGCAATGGTGGGATTGCCCGCAATTGGACGCCTTCTTCACGCGCGTACTGCGCCATGGCCTCCAATACGAAATTCGGCTGGGGTGGAAGACAGCTCTCTACGCTCTGTGGGCTCGACTGACCAATCTCCAGACCAAATTGTTGGCTAAAAAGAGCATCCAATACCATTACGACCTCTCGCAAGAGCTCTTTGAGGCCATGCTGGACGAGGACATGAATTACAGCTGTGCCTATTGGGAAGGGGCCGACACACTCGAACAAGCGCAGCGCAACAAGCTCGAACTCATCTGTCGCAAACTGCACCTCAAGCCCGGAATGAAAGTCCTCGACATCGGATGTGGCTGGGGCGCTTTTGCACTCTATGCTGCAGAGCGCTACGGCGTCGAGGTCGTTGGCATCACACTATCTCAAAATCAGCTCGACTACGCCCGCCAAAAGGGAAAAAACCTCCCTGTACAGTTTCATCTGATGGATTACCGAGAGCTCGATGGCCAGTACGACCGCATCGTCAGTATCGGGATGTTTGAGCACGTCGGATACAAAAACTACCGCAGGTTTTTCCGCATCGTGCGGCAGTGTCTTGCCGATGACGGTTTGTTCCTGCTCCACACCATAGGACATCGAGAGACCGTCTACAGCGGCTCGCCGTGGTTGTCGACGTATATCTTTCCACATGGTTTGATCCCCTCGCTCACACACATCGCCAGAGCACATGAAGAGCTCCTCGTCTTGGAAGATCTCCACAATATCGGCGCACACTACGATCCCACCCTGATGGAATGGTACCGACGCTTCGAACAGCATTGGCCGAAGCTCTCCGCTCAATTCGATCAGCGGTTTTATCGCATGTGGAAATACTACCTGCTCATGTGTGCCGGCATCTTTCGATCGCGTTATCTGCACGTCTGGCAAATCGTTTTTAGCAAAAATGGCGTGCCGGGAGGGTATAAATCCATCCGCCTTTGAGCATGCAGAATTCCTCGTTTGTCGTTTTGTATAAAATGGTAAAATCGTACGTTCATGGAGCAGTACAGTGGAATGGAAGAACAAATTGCGAGCTTTCCCGAACAGCTCGAGTTGGCCGTAGAAATAGGTCAAAGCCTGAACTTGCCTGCATTTTCCAATATCCAAAATATCTACATAGCAGGCATGGGCGGCTCCGCCATCGGAGCCGAATTTGTCCGTCAATGGACCACTGCACTGTGCAGCTATCCCATCCATGTAGCTAAGGGTTACCACGTGCCCGCCTGGGTCGGTCATCAAACACTTGCCATCATTTCATCCTTTTCTGGCAATACAGAGGAGACACTCGCGGCCTTTGAAACTATCCATCAGCGCAAGGCAAAACTGATCAGTATAAGCGCCGGCGGCAAACTTCGCCAATACGCATACCATCACCACATCCCCCACATCACCATGCCGCGCAAGTGGATCTCGCCAAGGGCAAATCTCGGTCTATCGTCGGTGTTGCAATATTTCATACTTTATAAAACGGGAATGCTTCGCGTTGATCTATCCGACGAATTTCTGCGGGCTGCGGATATGCTCCGCCAACAAGCTCTTGCCATCCAACGCGAGGCAGATCAAACCGCGCGTGGTCTTTCCGATGTCGCATGCCTCTATATCATCGTGCCTGAGGAATACGCGAGCGTGGGGCTGCGCTTTCGACAGCAACTCAACGAAAATTCAAAGTTGCACGCGGCCCATTTCGTCATCCCTGAGATGCACCACAACGCCATTGTCGGTTGGAAGGATGCGCCTTCGGATTTCGCCGTACTCCTTCTCTCATTCCGACACATTCATCCGCGCAACCGCCTGCGTATGCACCTCACCGAAGAGATGATTGGCCCTATCTGTGCCCACAGTTATACCCTGCAGTCGAAGGGGGATTCAGCTATTCAGGAGTCCCTCTACATGGTGCACTTGACGGATTGGATATCGCATTATCTTGCCCTTTTGCGCGGGGTTGATCCCGTCGAAGTAGAGATCATCGAGTCCTTGAAGCGCAAGTTGCGGGAGCAATCGCATTAAAAGTCAGGGACTTCGGGACGCTCGGGAGGTTTGATGTCGAGGAGTTGGCGTCCTTCGCGTTCGATTTTTTGCAGGCGGGCCTGTTCGATCAAGACCGAGTCTACGTCGAGCTCTGCCCGTTTCAACACCCGTTGATAGCACTCTTCTGTCTTTTTTCGAACATAGCGGTCCAGTTTGTGTTGGAGTTCGTCATCGATGCGCCTCCGGTCGGGCTTTAATTCCGTCGGACAGCCCGTGAGCAATAGCACTACCATTGCAGCAAACGCCATGATAGCCAAGTTCTTGTCAATCATTGGCGGTCGTGTTTAAAGCGTTGCAACAACTGTTGGCGCTCTTGTATGCGTCGTTGCATGATGGAGTCAAACATCTGAGCATACAGTGCCTCCCATCGTGCCTCACACAGCGAATCGAGCTCCTGCTCGAGGCGTTTGATTTCCAAGCGATAGAGCGAATCGAGTATGGCGCGTTCGGCTCGCGTAAGGGGGCGATCCACCTCTTCACAGCGATAGCTGATTGTCATCAATGCCACCAGTAAAAGGGGTAGAGCGCGATGCATCAGTCGAGTATTTTACGCTTGAGTTCGAAGTGCTGGCCGAGGTATACCTTGCGCACCAGTGGATCAGAGGCCAACTCTTCGGAAGTGCCGGCGCGCAATACGGAGCCTTCAAACATCAGGTAGGCGCGATTGGTGATCGACAGGGTTTCGCTGACGTTGTGGTCGGTGATGAGAATACCGATATTTCGCCTGCGCAGTCGCACCACAATGCTTTGGATATCCTCCACCGCGATGGGGTCGATACCGGCAAACGGCTCGTCCAATAGGATAAAGCGCGGATTGGTCGCCAAGGTGCGTGCAATTTCCGTACGTCGACGCTCACCCCCCGAAAGGGAATCACCTCGATTTTTGCGCACCTTTTCCAGACCAAACTCCTTGATAAGTGCTTCCATGCGCTCACGGCGCTGACTATAGCTCATGGGCATAAACTCCAATACGGCCATGATATTGTCCTCGACACTGAGCTTGCGAAACACCGAAGGCTCTTGGGGGAGATATCCGATGCCCTTGCGCGCCCTCTGGTACATGGGCAGCTTGGTAATATCCTCTTCATCTAAGTAAACGCACCCCTCATCCGGCCGTATAAAGCCCACGACCATGTAAAAGGTGGTCGTCTTTCCAGCGCCATTGGGCCCCAACAACCCAACGATTTCACCCTGACGCACTTCGATGCTCATATCTTTGACCACGGCTCTGCCGCCGTAGTACTTGTACAAGCCCTTCGTCCGAAGTACCGCTTTGTGATCCTTCACTTGCATATCCTCGTTATAAAATGGTAAAATAGCAGATTTTATGTCAATGTAATCCAGCGCACCATTTTATCGGCTACCTTCCCGCTCATCGGTGTAGATATCGACCACCGTCTCCCAGTTGGCCCGCAAGGGAGGCAAAGAGTGCCGCTCAATGCGCTCGGGCTGCACGCGGCGCTGCCAGTCTCCCGTATCCCACAGACAGTCTGCATCGATATCCTCTATATGTATGAAATGGTAGTTGCCGGGGGAGAGGTATTTCCACTCCACCTGCCACACCGAATCACGGGTGGTATAGCACATTTCTCGCGCTATGTCTTCGTCGCGGATCAAGCGCACGATACCAGCCCTCACACTCGCATCCCTGTCCTTGTTGAAATGCATTCGGATAATATAGCTGCCCAACTCCCGCGCATCAACAGTAGGTAGTGTTAGATCCACCGTATCCGGATTGGCTCGTCCCGAGGGGCCTTGCCAAGCACCAGGGGAAACTATGCACTGATAGCGCCGTGTGTGCTGCCAAGGGCAGTGTATCTTCCAACGCCAGCTCGCACTGTCTTGCTCGAGGGTCCACTTATCGGATGAAATCGCTCGACCATCCTCTAACAAATCGATCCGAGCCGTATCCCAAGATACAGGTTGATTGAAGGCAAGTAGCCACCCCTTTTCGGCCTCCGTCAAGAGTGTTTCGCTACCCAAGAGCCGCACATCCCTTGGCCATTGAAATGTCCGACGCACTTCGCCCAGCTCGATGGTATGCCATTGTCGGCCCGTAAAGCGCAAATACACCCGCTCGAGCTCCTGTCCAGCATCTGCATGCCAGATGATATAAAGCGTATCCTGTATGACCGCGTATCGAAACGAAAAAGTGGGGGGGTCGAGTTGGATAGAGACCCTCTCGGGTGGAGTGCTGAGTTCGACCTTGAGCGCCGTGTTCGTTTTCATTGTACGTAGCACGCGCGGATTTTGCGGAGGCGGAAAGAGGACGACCTCAAGACTATCGGGGGGCTTTGAGCTCGCCACGGGGTGTGGGTAAAATCCGTGCCGTTCTACCTCAAAATCCACTCTGTAATTTCGGTTATTGTCTACCACTGCCAGTAGGTGAAAGCTGTCATCGCGCAGGTATTGGAAGTCAAACATTCCGTCGCGATTCGAAAAAGCCATATAGTCGGGCAAATCGCGTACAGCAGGACTGTCTTTGCGCACTGCATAGAGCAAAACCGTGGCTCCTTCGACAGGGGCATTGGTCTCGACATCGACGATACGCCCGTAGAGCTGCAAACTGTCGATATGCGCACCAGTCGAAAATACGTAGAGGATAGAATCCGCAGGATTTCCCTCGTGAAGATCGCGGATGGCACGCCCAAAGTGGATGAGGTATGTCGTACGATCCCGCCATTGTGTCTCTTCGCTAAACGTCATCACGACGCGTTTGCCGTGGGCCTTGACCACGTAACGGCCTTGCAGCGGTGGTGTGATGAAGATTTCCTTGGTCGGATTGTGCAACTGAATCCACTCGTCAAAATACAAGATGATTTCCTGCGGCCGAAAGTGCACCTGCCGATTGGGGGTACTGCGCTCTACGATGAGCACGGGCGGCACCGTGTCGCGAGGTCCCCCGTGAATGACACCCCTATTGGCACAACCACTCATGAGCAACGCATACATCCCAAGGCCGATAATGAGCCACACAGATGCTAGCACTATTTTATAAGCATTGACCTTGAGCATGCGTTTTATCTGCAGTAGAGACTCAAGATTGTCCATATTAAACGTCCCATGTTTGGCAAAATTTTAATCGCTTTAACCCACATTATAAGAGTCGAATTGTACTTTGGCGAGTATGTCGTATCTTCCACTTCATTAAACGACTTCCCTGTATGAAAAGCTGTAGATGTCCCTATGGTCGATTGTTGTTATTCTTCCTCCTGCTGATGGGGGGCAGTATCTCCCTTCATGGGCAGTACTTCGGCAAGAACAAGCCGCGATACCGTGACTTCGATTTTCGCATACTCGAGACCCCCCATTTTAAAATCTATCACTACATTCAAAATCGAGAGGCGCTCTTGCGCATAGCCGACTGGTCGGAGCGCTGGTATGCCGTGCATCAGGCAGTCTTTCGCGACACGTTTTATACTAAAAATCCCCTCATACTCTACAATCACCACGGTGATTTCCAGCAAACCAATGTCATCTTCGGCAGGGTCGACATCGGCACAGGTGGGGTTACTGAGGCCTTTCAAAACCGCATGGTCATCCCCATCGCACATACCCATGCCCAGACGCATCACGTCATCGGTCACGAATTGGTGCACGCCTTCCAGTATCACCTCATCCTGCGCAATGATTCTGCGGGCTTAGAATCCCTGCGCAACCTGCCGCTCTTCATGGTTGAAGGACTGGCCGAGTATCTGTCGAAGGGCAAGACCGATCCCATGACGGCCATGTGGTTGCGCGATGCCGTATTGCACGACGACATACCCGATTTTGACGATTTGGTCAAGCCGAAGTACTTCCCCTACCGATGGGGACATGCCTTCTGGACCTTTATCACGGGCATGTTTGGCGACCAGGTAATACGCCCGCTCTTTGAGATGACGGCCCTCTACGGTTTAAAAAATGCCGTGGACAGCCTCTTTCACGTGCGCATGGACACGCTCTCATCGGTGTGGAAACGCTCGCTGCGAAAGTATTACAGCGCCTATATTGGCGACGGAGCAGAGAGGAGCTGGGGCAAACCCCTCATCACAGACAAAAACGGCGGAAGGATCAATGTCATCCCCTCACTGAGTCCCAACGGGCGATATCTCATTTTCGCCTCCGAACGCGACGTGCTCGACATCGACCTCTACTTGGCCGATGCACGCACGGGCAAAGTGCTGCGTAAAATCACCTCCTTTGGTCGACGCGGACACCACGACGCACTGAGCTATATCGAGTCGACCGGCACCTGGTCGCCCGACGGCAAAAAGTACGCCTTCGTCGTCTACAAACGTGGGCGCAGCGTGATCGTCGTCAAAGATGTGCGCACCGGAAAGACCCTCGACGAATTTTCCTTCGAAGAAGTGCCCTCAATCACCAATCCCGCCTGGGCGCCAAGAGGGCATAGCATCGTCTTTTCGGGCATGCGCGAAGGACAGGTCGACCTCTATTTATTCGACATGAAAAAGAGGACCTTGCGCCAACTCACCGACGATCTCGCCTCGGATATCCACCCTCAATGGTCGCCCGATGGGGAATTTATCGTCTATGCCACCGATGCGGCCAACCTCCAACGCTTTGGCGACAAGCGTCAATTTCGCTTCGACATAGCTCTTTACAACCTCCAAACCGGCCAAAGACGCATCTTAAACCTCTTTCCCGGAGCCAACAACCTCAATCCCGTCTTCGACCACCGAGGCGATATACTCTTCCTCTCCGACCGCGATGGATATCGCAATCTCTATCGCTACGAGCGTGCCACGGGGCAGATCTTCCAATTGACCGATTTTCTCACCGGCATATCGGGCTTTACGCCCTACACTACGGCCGTATCTGCTGCGCGGCACCGCGACCGCATCGTCTTTTCGCACTTTGTCGGACATCGGTACTGGATACGACAAGCCCGTCAGTCGGAATTGCTCTACAAGCCCATTACCACGCCGACGGTCAGTCAAGATGCCGCCCAATTGCCCTTTGCCAATGCAAACAAAGACTTTGTCGACCACTATATCCAACGTCAATTTCATCTACCTCCGCTCGATACGAGCCAGATAGCTTTTAAGCGGTATCGGCCGAAATTGAAGCTGGATTACATTACCGGTGCAGCCGGTGCTGGCATCTATACGGGATACGGCGCCACTACACCGCTTGCGGGCGGCGGACTGTTTTTGCTCTTTAGCGACCCATTGGGGGATCACAAGATTTTCACCAATATCGGTCTGCAAGGTGAAATCTACGATGCCAGCGGCTCGCTGTATTATTTCAATTACAAGCGCAGATTGGGCTGGGGAGTAGGCTTCTCACACTATCCCTATACAACGGGGTATTACACTGCCTATTTCAACAGGCGCATTGCTGCCGACGGTACGGTATTAAACACCTATGAAGAACGCCTCGACATCTTGCGCATCTATTTCGATGACATCACCCTGACCGCCCAGTATCCCCTCTCCATCTTCAAGCGATGGGAGGCCACCGTAGGCTATTCGTATCAGTTTTTCCGCTGGGACACCATCGTCAACATTTACACCTCCGACGGTCTGTATTACCTCGGCCAACGCCGTGGAAAGCTCGACATCGAGGGCGATGAAATACTCTTCAACTCGTTTCGAATCAGGCGGGAAGGCTATATCCACACCGGTGTGGCCTATGTCGGCGACGCTTCGTATTTCGGCATAGCTTCCCCCTTGGCAGGATATCGCTATCGATTTGGGCTGACGACCAATTTTCTGGGGCGCAATTACCAACTGTGGCTTGCGGATTATCGGCGCTATTGGTGGCGCCGTCCCATCGCGCTGGCCTTTCGGGTGTATCACTTAGCCTTGACTGGTCGCGATGCCGAGCGTTTTTATCCGCTCTATCTCGGCCAATGGGGCTTCCTCCGAGGTCTGCCCTATTTGAGCGATCCCAACCGCCGCGATGCCATCCTCCAACAATACGGCCTACAATTTGAAAACCTCATCGGCAACAAAGTCTTGCTCACATCCGTAGAGCTGCGGTTGCCCTTTACTGGGCCCGATCGGCTTGCGCTCATCCCATTTCGCTATTTGTGGTCCGAACTCGCCGCGTTCGTCGATGGTGGAGTGGCGTTCTTTCAGTACGGCGACCTGGGCAATGACGAAATCCCGATGCCCTACCAGCCCAAATGGGTGTTTACCTCAGGTCTGTCCTGGCGCGTGGTACTCTTCCGCTCCATAGTGATCGAGCCCTACCTTTCTTGGATACTGCACAAAAACAGCCGTCCCCTTTTTGGTCTTACCTTAGTGCCGGGTTGGTAAGTACAAAACTCTTGAACACTATGGCAAAAATGCAGATCTATCGCGTCTTCACCTTCGAAGCAGCACACAGCCTTCCCCATGTACCTCCCCAACACAAATGTCGCCGCATACACGGCCATTCCTATCGAGTGACGCTCTACCTCGAAGGCGAGGTAGACCCCCAGCTCGGGTGGGTGGAAGACTTCGGAACAGTGAAAGACATCGCCGGACCCGTCATCCGCCAGCTCGACCACCGATACCTCAACGACATTCCCGGCTTGGAAAACCCCACAGCCGAACACATCGCCCGCTGGCTGTGGAAGCGCATCAAGCCCCTCCTACCTCTCCTCACAAAAATAGAGGTAGCCGAAACTCCGCGAAGTGGATGTATTTACGAAGGTGAAGAGTAAATAGTCGCGCCGTCAGAGCAGCGTCTGAAAGATGGCACGTGCCTTCTCCCACTCCTCAGTCTGCGGGTTTTTTACGCCCGGCGCTATAGTCTTCATGCATTTGACCAAGGCGACCACAATACCTCCCTGGATTTGAGCCAGATACTCCTGCACGTCTTCCCCTATCGCCAACGGCAGCGGGGGAAGCGTCGCCAAATCTTCCATCAAAGTGGAAACTTCGATCTCTTCATCGGTCTTTTCAAACTCCTGTATCTGAGCCTCCAAGCCCATCGTAATAGGCAAATCGGAAATCCAGATCACATCGCGATTGTTGAGCTTGGCATTGCGCATGCCCACTTGCAACAACCGATGCGTCACATCATTGATGAAGTGATTCAGCCGAAGGATATCCGACTTGTCCACATCCATACTTCCCAATACGCGAAAGAGTCGCTCAAACTTCTTCACTCCTTTTAAATTCCTCATCGCATCACCATTTTATACTTCCCTCGACCACCCGCAATCGCCATGCCACCGCGAAAAAGGCCTACAAGATGTCCGATTTCGAAGCACTCGGCTCTCCACACCTGCCATATCGTCAGTCAAGGTGTTCGATCTGTATAAAATAAAAAAGCGGGAAGCGCTCTTCCCGCTCACTGGCGGTCCGGACGGGACTCGAACCCGCGACCTCCGGCGTGACAGGCCGGCATTCTAACCAGCTGAACTACCGGACCTCTCTAAGGCGATGCAAAATTACATCATTTCTCACAATCTCCAAAGTACACGCCCCCACTTCGCCGAAAAAAATATCAACTCCTCCATTTTTTATAACTTGCACCACCGTTTGGCGTGCTGGTCATTTTTATAAAATGCAATTGTGATCGTATGGTTTTCTTGGAATTCGAAAAACCGCTTGAAAAACTATACACCCAGCTGGAAAAGCTCAAACAGATCGCCCAAGACGGCGATATCGACATGAGCGACAAAATTCGAGAGGTCGAGCAAAAGATCAAGAAAAAGCAAAAGGAAATCTACTCCTCGCTCACCCCCTGGCAGCGTGTCCAACTCTCCAGACACCCCCAGCGCCCTTACACCCTCTTCTATATCGAAAAAATGACAAAGTACTTCGTCGAACTCCACGGCGACCGTTGTATGGGGGACGACAAAGCCATCGTCGGAGGCCTGGCTTATCTGGATCAGCAGCCCGTCGTCTGCATTGGCCACCAAAAGGGCATCAACACCAAGCAGCGCCAACTGCGCAACTTCGGCATGGCCCACCCGCACGGATACCGCAAAGCCCTCCGACTGATGAAAATGGCCGAAAAATTCTCCGTGCCCGTCGTCATCTTTGTCGACACGCCCGGCGCCGCTTGCGGACTGGAAGCCGAAGAGTTTAGCGTCGCCCAAGCTATCGCCAGAAATCTGTATGAAATGGCTCGACTACGCACCCCTATCCTCGTCTACATCATCGGCGAAGGAGCCAGCGGTGGTGCCATCGGCATCGGCGTAGGCGACCGCGTCTTCATGCTCGAAAATACCTGGTACTCTGTCATTTCCCCAGAGTCCTGCTCCTCCATACTCTGGCGTAGCTGGGACCACAAAGAAAAGGCCGCCCAAGCCCTCAAACTCACCCCTAAGGACATGCTCCAATTCGGTCTCATCGACGATATCGTCAAAGAACCCCCCGGAGGCGCGCATTACCAACCCGAAGCCATGGCCAAATCCCTCAAAAAACACATAAAAAAACACATCAAAGAACTCCTCGAAATCCCCATCGACACACTCATCCAACAAAGAGCCGAAAAATACCTCAACATGGGAGTCTACTCCATCGCAGACCAAGCCTCGAGCGATAAATCCCCCTGACCAACTCGCTCCCATTTTGCTCCAAATGAACAACTGGCTCTATCGCTTACGCCTGTTCTTCTTTAAAAGAGCCCTGCACAAGCGCAATCCTCTCTCGCAAAACACCCCCAGCGCTCAAATCGTTCGCCCACACCACATCCTCCTTCTCCACCACCTAAGCGAACACGGCGACGCCCACAAGCTGCACGATTTCATACAAAAAATCAAAAAACCACAATCCACCCTCACCACCGTGCTCTACTGCAATGCTCCCAAACCAATGGCTATCCCAAATAGCCACTGCATCACTCCTGCTGACCTAAAGTGGAACCTCGTACCCCGACCAGCCATAGCCCAACCCATCCTCCAACAATCCTATGACCTGCTCATCAACCTCGCACCCGCAATGATCCCACCCCTTCACTACATCGCACTCCACGCAAATGCACAGCTAAAAATAGGGCTCTACACCTCAAGCGAGCCCCTCTACGATCTGACAATCGATATCGCTCACCAGAGGCAAACAAATTACCCCTCTATCGTGTATGAAATATTGCGCCAGTTGAGCGTTAGGACTGAGAAGGACCTGCGATGAAGGACAAGACCATACAACCAACATTTCCTGCAGAAGCACAACGCGACCATACCGAATACATCGAAATACGCGGCGCGCGATCCAACAACCTCAAAGACATCTCCGTACGGATACCGAAAAATTCGTATGTAGTCGTCACCGGGCTCTCGGGCTCTGGCAAGTCCTCTCTCGTCATGGACACCCTCTACGCAGAAGGACAGCGCAGATACGTGGAGAGCCTCTCCAGCTATGCGCGCCAATTCCTCCAGCGCATGAAAAAACCCGAAGTCGACGTCATCCACGGGCTATGTCCCGCCATCGCCATCGAGCAGCGCACCGTCTCGTCCAACGCGCGATCCACCGTCGGCAGCCTGACGGAAATCTACGACTACCTGCGCATACTCTTTGCCCGTATCGGCACGATGTACTCCCCCATCACGGGCAAACCCGTACAAAAACACAGCGTACAACACGTCGTAGAATACCTCACACAATCGGAAAAGACGGGCACCTGGTACCTGCTCATGCCCATCCCAGAAAAATATCGCGGCCAACAGTCGGTCGAAACCTGGCAAAACCTCCTGCAAAGCGGCTATCGACGCCTCTTCAACGGCACAGAAGTCATACGCATCGACAATCTGATACAATCACCGAACTCCGCCACCCCTGTCAAAGGAGAGCAACTATGGGTATTGGTCGATCGCATCCGCATCAACGGCCCCGTCGATGATGCCCTCCGGCGTCGCATCCGCGATTCGGCGAGTACGACCTTTCGCGAAAGCCAAGGGTATTGCACACTGTGGCACGCCGAAACAGGCGAAAAAATCGAATTTTCCTCTTTTTGGGAAGCCGATGGCGTCAAACTCCCCGAACTCACCCCCCAGCTATTCAACTACAACAGCCCCATTGGCGCTTGCCCCAAATGCGAGGGATACGGCCGCATTCTCGGCATCGACCCCAAAAAGGTGATTCCCAACCCGCGTTTGAGTGTCTACGAGGGCGCCGTGCAGTGCTGGAAAGGCGAAAAATCCTCGCGATGGTGGAAACGCTTCATCCAGCACGCCCACCTCTTTGACTTTCCCGTCCACACGCCCTACAACGAACTGTCAGAAGAGCACAAACACATCCTCTGGCACGGCAATGCCTATGTGCCCGGCATTTACGACTACTTCCGACAGGTCGAGCGCGAGACGTATAAAATCCAAAACCGCATCATCCTGGCCCGATTTCGCGGCAAAACGCAATGCCCCGAGTGCGGCGGCGCCCGACTGCGCAAAGAGGCCCTCCTCGTCCGCATCGGCGACAAACACATCGGTCAGCTCGTCCAAATGCCCCTGTTCCAACTACTGGACTTCTTCAACACACTCAAACTCAACCCCACCCAAGCTGCCATCGCAAAGGCCCTGCTGCGCGCTATCACCGTCCGCCTCGAAACCCTCTGCCAACTCGGATTGGGCTACCTCCACCTCGACCGTTTGGCATCAACCCTCAGCGGCGGCGAAACACAGCGCATCCACCTGACGCGCATCCTCGGCGCCAACCTCACAGAAGCTCTCTACATACTCGACGAACCCAGCATCGGCCTCCATCCGCGCGATACCGACAACCTCCTCAAAGTACTCCTCCAATTGCGCGACCTCGGCAACACCGTCCTCATCGTCGAACACGACGAAACCCTCATCCGCAACGCCGATTACCTCATCGACATGGGACCCGGCGCAGGCATCCACGGAGGCCAAATCGTCTATCAAGGGCCACCCAATGCCCTCGTACAGAATGCCCCCCAATCCCTCACCGCCCAATACCTCGCCCGCCAAAAGCAAATCCCTCTACCCAAAGTGCGCCGACCCAAGGTCAACGCCATCACCCTCCACAAAGCGCGCAAACACAACCTCCAACACATCGACGTCACCATCCCCCTCCACAGCCTCGTCGTCGTCACCGGCGTCTCCGGCTCGGGCAAGTCCACCCTCATCAAAGACGTCCTCTATCACGCCTTGCGCGATACCCTCGCCGGCAACCCCCTCACCCATCCCGAAGACCTCGACGACCTCAGTGGAGACCTCAAATTGCTGCGACAAGTAGAACTCATCGGCCAACGCCCCCTCGGGCGCTCCCAGCGCTCCAACCCCGCTACCTATACCAAAGCCTACGACCACATCCGCAAACTCTTCGCCGCGCAAAAATCCGCCAAACTTAAGGGCCTTCAAGCAAAACACTTCTCCTTCAACACCGAAGGCGGCCGCTGCGAAGAGTGCCAGGGCGAAGGCGAGATCACCGTCGACATGCAGTTTATGGCCGACGTGCGCCTCGTCTGCGAAGCCTGCGGCGGCAAACGCTTCAAACGCGAAATACTCGATGTGCGCTACCGCGATAAAAACATCTACGACATCCTCCAAATGAACATCTCCGAAGCCGTCGACTTCTTCCACCAACACCCCGAAATCACTAAGCGACTCCAACCCCTCGTCGACCTCGATCTCGGCTACCTCCTCATGGGACAATCGACAAGCACACTCTCCGGCGGCGAAGCCCAACGGCTGAAAATCGCATCCTACCTCGTCGAAACCGCTAAACACCCGCCCACCATGTTCCTCTTCGACGAACCCACCACAGGCCTACACTTCGACAATATACGCACCCTCCTGCGCGCATTCAACGCACTCATCGAACAAGGCCACTCCGTCGTCGTCATCGAACACCACCCCGATGTGATCAAATGCGCCGATTGGATCATCGACCTCGGCCCCGAAGGTGGCCCCAAAGGCGGACACCTCGTCTTTAGCGGCACCCCCGAAGAGCTCATTCACTGCCCATCCTCCATCACAGGATCCTATCTAAAACCACATCTCTCATCTGTATAAAATGGTGCGCCATGAAATACGCCTTCCTACTCCTCACTTTGCTCCTCATAGCGCCTTCCTCAGCCCAGCAACGCGCAACGCTTATCACCATTTCATACAATAATCAAAAAGATTGGCACGCCATCCTCAAAGCCGGCTTCGATCCCATAGAAGGAACACTCTACCCCAAGCACGGCCTCTTTACCACTTGGGCTACCCCCGACCAACTCCATACCCTCGACAGCTTGCGGCTCCACTACCAGATCCTCGCCTACGACGAATCCGAACTGTACTCCAGCATTCCCACCCCTCATGCCCCATCCGAAAAGCCCTGTCCCCCAAAATTGTACGCGCATTATCCCGTACCCACCCACTTCGAATTCGGTAGCATACGCGGATTCTACTCCTACGACGAAATGCTCCAACAGTTTCAGCGCATGCACCAATTGTATCCCCAATTCATAGCCCCGCTCCAACCCATCGACACCTTCCGCACTGAGGAAAATCGCCCAATTCTATGGACCAAACTCACCGCACCAAACAACAAGCCCGACAAGCCCAAAGTGCTCTTCACCGCCCTACATCACGCACGCGAACCGGGCAGCCTGACACAATTGATCTTCTTCATCTGGTACCTGCTCGAACACTACCCCTCCGACCCCATGGTCAAAACCATTCTCGACAATGTCGAACTCCACTTCATCCCCTGCGTCAATCCCGATGGCTATGTGTACAACACGAGCATCAAGGGATATTGGCGAAAAAATCGCCGACGCTTGGGCGATAGCATCGTCGGAGTAGACCTCAATAGAAATTACGGCTTCAAGTGGGGTATAGACGATAGCGGCTCCTCCCCTGATCCGTCCAAACAGACCTATCGCGGCCCCGCCCCATTTTCCGAACCCGAAACACGCGCCGTCGCCCACCTCTGCACCAAATACCAATACAAAGCAGCCCTCAACGCCCATACCTATTCGGCGCTGCTCCTCTATCCGTGGGCCCACACCTACGAATTGACCCCCGATTCCGTCCCTTTCGCCCTCTTAGGCGAGACCATGACGTATGAAAACGAATACCGCCACGGCAGCAGCCGCCTACTCTATTTGGCCAACGGAACCGCCTCCGACTGGATGTATGGCGACTCCGTCAAGCCTCCCATCTACGCCTTTGTCCCTGAAATGGGTTATTACGGCTTCTGGCCACCTAAGGATCAAATCATCCCCGATTGCAAAGCCATGCTGTGGACCAATATGGCGGCAGCCCTATCGCCCCTTCCCCTCGCGCACGTCCAATGGCAAACTCCTCCTGCCATCGACTCAATGCCCGCCACGCTCTCCTTTTCCCTCATCAACGCCGGCCTCCAGAGCGGCAACTTCCACATCGAATGGACCGCCTCCGTCGACAACACCATTCTCTTTTCCCACACCACCTCCTTAGAGCTCAATGCCCACATCGACACTGTCTTCCACCTTCCCATCGATTTCCACAGCCCCGAATTGCGCGGCAAACACCTCCTCTTCTCCATCTACATCGACAACGGCTACTACACCCGCCAATTTACCTTCAAGACCTTACTGCTCTACGACCTCACCCCGATCTTTGTAGAACACTTCAACGACCTGTCCCGCTGGTCGACCTATTCCACTACCCAGACCACTTGGGGCCTCGACAACAGCGACTTCCGTTCCCCACCCTTTTCTCTGGCCGAATCGCCGAAGACCACCTACTCCCCCAATACCAATTCCGCAATCACCCTCGACCTCTACCAAATCCAGCTTCCACCAAATTCCGAACGCATCCTCCTGAGTTATTGGATCAAAACCGAATTGCACGAATACGCGTTCGATTATGTCTATCCCGTCATCCTGACGTTCGACGATGCATCTACGGACTTTTGCCCGCTCGTCGCTAAAAAACACCCCTACGACACCCTCCTTCCCCATCTGTACACGGGCATCTCCAACCAATGGCAGCGAGAAATCATCGATATCACCGATATCGTCAAAGACCACACCACCTTCCAGATCAGTTTTGCATTCCACTCTTCACCGCACTCCTATCAGCTGGATGGCGTGTACATCGACGACCTCGCCGTGTACGCAGTGCCCCAAGGACCATCGCATACCACTACGAAGACCGAATGGCCTATTTCGCTACAATACGATGGCGCCTATCTCCATCTGGAAAATCTGCTGCCCAAGGCTTCTACCACCATCGCTCTGTATTCCGCCCTCGGAACAGAGATCATCCGACGATCGGGCCAACACCCTCCAATCCTCAATGTACAACACCTACCCAACGGCATGTACTGGCTATGCATCTTCGATCACGACCACCACCGCATAGCCCGAATCCCATGGATCAAACAGTAACACAATTGTCGAACATTCGTGACAGAGGATCTCCTTTTGGTATGAAATAATAAAAGGGAGCCCCAACGACTCCCTTCACAACCCCCTCCCTTAAAATGTATTCCCTATTCCACAAACAACCACCTCTTCACCTCTTCTCGGCCGTCCGAATAGCGCATACGTATCCACAACAC
>JALWKB010000106.1 GCA_026996805.1 Saprospiraceae bacterium
TTGACGGTGGGCAAGTGGCAGGCGCTGCACTCCAGCTCGGCGTGTTTGCCCTCAAGGCGGAAGCGGGCGGTGTTGTGATCGAAGGTGCTGGGGCGCCATGCCTGAGGCGTGTGACAGCGCTGGCACTCCGTACGGCCGTCTTCTTCAAATTGGCCGTAGTGGATATCGTCGTGACAGCTCGCGCATTGTTGAGCGATGTCTCTAAACTGTATTTGGTAAGCTCCATCAGCTTGATCCGCGCGATGACAATCGCCACAGCGCACCTCGCGGTGTTTGCCCTCTAAGGGGAAGTCTGTGACCGAATGATCAAAGCCGCTAATCTGGCTCCAGCTTTCGGTCTGATGGCAATTTTCACACCGCTGATTGGGATAAAATCGCTCATCCAAAAATCCTTGGTGGACGTCTTCATGGCAATCGACACAGTATTGTCCCAGCTGGTCGAATTTCCAGCGGTCCTGATCTTGATCGAGGTGACAATCCACGCAGGGCACGGCGATGTGGGCTCCTTCGAGGGGGAAGGCGGTGTTTTGATGTTGGTCGATATCAAATGTCGAAGGGGAAAATCCCTCTTCGGTATGGCATTGTGCACAGTCGGCGACAGCTTTAGTCACGGGGTCTACGATTTCACCCCGATGGGCATCTTCATGGCAATCAAGGCAACGGCTGTGAGGTAAGGGGTCGGAATAGCGTTGGGAGGTGTGGCACTGCTTGCAATCCACGGAGGCGTGTTTGCCCTTGAGGGGAAAGTCGGTGACGCTGTGGTCAAACTTGCTCATATCCTTGAGCAGGTAGAAGGATTCGACGACGTGGCACTCGCTGCATTGCGTGCCGAAGCGCCCTTCGTGGGGGTCGTCGTGGCAGCGGTCACAGTCCTGCACCGTTTCACCGCGAAACTCGGCAAAAAGCGCTGTGAGGCGATCGCTGGCTTCGTGGCATTTTTTACAATCCACCCTGCGATGGGCCCCTTCGAGGGGGTAATTGGTCTTGCGGTGGTTAAAACGCCGTCGAACGATCGACCACTGAAATCCCTGTTCGGTATGGCACGCGGCACAGTCAAAGGAAATCGTGCCTCGGTGGACGTCGTCATGACAATCCGTACAACGCGCATGGGGTACATCGGCGTACCGCCAAAACTCCGATCCATCGGCCAACACCTCTTTTGTATGGCATTGCTTGCAGTCTACTTGGGCGTGCTTTCCGCGCAGGGGGAAATCGGTCTTGTCGTGGTCGAAATCGTCGATCTTGAAGCTCTCCAAGGTATGACACTTCCGACAATCCGTACCCAGCGTGCCGCGGTGTTCGTCTTCGTGACAGTCTAAGCAATCGGTGCCCAGGCCCAGCCATGTATCGGGATCCTTGCTGAGCTCAGCATTGCGTATGTTCTGGGCGTTATGGCACTTGCGGCAGTCGTCGATGCGGGCATGGGCTCCTTCTAAGCGATAGCCCGTCAGATTGTGGTCGAAATTTTTCTCATCAAAGCGTATGATTTGAAAATTCCTCCCGTGGTGGTCGCTGTGGCAGTTGTAACAAGGCTGATTGCGCACCGAGGAATGGGCGTGGTACCCCCGCCCGCGTTCTAAGAGCCACGCAATCTCATCGTGGCAGTTGAGACACTTTTCGTTTTGCACTTTTCGGCCCAATACATGGCACTCCGTGCACTTGGATATGTCGTCCAGCTCTTCGTGACCTTTATAGAGTGGACCCGGCGAAAACTGCGCTGAGATAGGCTGGACACCTGTGAAAAGACCACACAATACAGCGATGGGCCATAGTACTCGGATCGATACGCGTAAACTATCTTGCTTTTTCATTGCCTCAGTTTCTGTACGTCTTAACCGTATAACGAAAGCGCTTGAGTATTTTGATGCCTATTTTTTCCAAAAAGGCATTGGGCAGCACGCCTCCGATGAAGACATAGACGAGGTCATTGGGCACGACGATCATCTCCTGAGTTTTGTTGTTGATGAGCTGGACTTCGGTGGGGCGTATTTCGGTGACATTGGTATTCCAGAGGATGCGGATTTTGCCTTCTTCGATGGCGTGGTAAAACTTCTGGCGGTTTTTAGGCTTTGCGCGGGCGATGGCATCGCGGCGGTACGAGTGGTAGACGGTGTTTTGGTCCATGAGCATGAGGGAGGCTTCGAGAGCGGAGTCTCCACCGCCGACGACGAGTATGTTTTTTCCTTCGATGAGCTCGGGGTCGAGTAGGCGGTAAAACACCTTGTCAGAGCCCTCTTCGCCGGGCACTCCGAGTTTTCTGGGAGTACCTCTTCGGCCGATGGCGAGGAGGACGGTGCGCGTCGAGAGCTCTTCGCCTTCGGCAGAGATGACGCGAAACCCTCCTTCCTCATGGCGCACGTCGACCACGCGGAATTTTTCGCGCACGGTGATGTTGTTTTTTCCAAGGGCTTCGCGCCAGATGCGGAGGAGTTCGTCTTTGTTGGTTTCGTACAATTTGACGTGGCCGTAGAGGGGCAGGTACATTGGTTGGGTCATGACGAGTTTGACACGCGGAAAGGAGTACACCGTGCCGCCGAGGGTATCTTGGTCGACGAGCTGGAAGCGCAGGCCGTGCTTCTTGGCGGTCAAGGCTGCGGAGATGCCTGCGGGGCCCGCCCCCACGATGACGCAGTCGTAATCCCTTTGGTGATCACTGAGATATCCCGACTTGACGATCTCTTCCATGGCGACCATGCCCTGTTCGACGCAATTGCGTATCAGGCCCATACCGCCGAGCTCACCGGCGATGAAGATACCCTGGACGTTGGACTCGTAGTTGTGATTGATGTGGGGCAGTTCGACACCGCGCTTTTCGGTGCCCAACACTAAGGAAATGGCTTCTACGGGACAGGCGTGAAAGCACGCACCGTGGCCGATGCATTCGGCTCCGTTGACGATATAGCCTCTACCGTTGGCCAGTCCGAGAATGTCCTTCTCCGGGCAAGCGAGCACGCAGGCTCCGCTGCCGATGCAAATATCGTAATCAATCTCCGGATGGAGCGACATCGGCTCATGGATGCCGGCCTTTTTGGCATCTTCAATCTTCTGGTTGAGGATCTTCTCGCCGCGTTTGACCCTATAGAGATACCAGGCCACGACGAGCAGGCAAAATGCGATGATCGCAGCATAAATACTCAGCTCGATGAGCGTAAGCCCGCTAATCGAATACCCAATAAAAGCCCAAAGCCAGTGATACCCCCACATGAATTAACATGATTAACAACATGATGATAGCAAACGGCAAATGGAAGACGTGCCAGTATTTAAACAATCGCTTGTACAGATTGATGCGCTCCCTGCCAGAGCTCAACTTGTGCATGACCCCCGTCTGTTCGATGAGCCAGTCGTACAGCGCACTGCCGCGACCGATACTTCCTTTGATTATGCGTTTGATTTGTCGTTTTTTCTTCCACAGCGAGGTAGGTGCATTCCAGATTTGCCTGATAGCCTGTTTTTGCTCGTCGCTAAGCTCGTCCGCATCCACCAGTCGCTGTTCGACAGTGCGCTTAATCTCTTCGATTTCATTCCAATCCAAGGCGCGTCCCTCCACCGTTTGCGGAATGCGCACGTATACGTAGCGACCAAAGACGCCACTGAGCACCACCGTTACCATACTCCAAAAACTAATCGAGACAATCCCACCAAATTTAAAGGCCGTATGAAAGAGTACGAGCATCGGCCCCAGTGTACAGAGGAAGATGTGAAATTCAAGCCAGTACTTCAATCGCCCCCACCGCTGTAAAGCGCGCCATCGCTTACGCGTCATGTAACCAAACACCCCGACGAGAATCATCAAAGTGCCGATGATACCAAGGCCGTGCCCGATATCGCCACTCGGCTTGAGCTGCCGATGCAACTCGTGAAAGGGCCGCTCTTCCAAAGGCAGCGCGTAGTACGAATAGCCCAAACGCACCAACCAGATAAAGACCGCGATTTCAATCACCACTAAAATCGCGATGTACAAGGTATGCCAGACTTTTCTACTGGGCATGAGCTCAACTTTTAGCTGAAACTATCAGGCGAATATGGCTTCTTTTTCTGTATAAAATCGTACTCCGCATGAAATTGTGCACCGAGCATGCACAATTTCATACAACAGCAATTTTACTAACTTCGCGGCGTTGAATGCAACGGCCAAATATAGCTGTTTTTTTTAAGTAAGATCGACACATGATGCAAGGGATTAGGACTGTGACGGTTTATATTGCTACTGTATTGTCAATTATTGCCTGTTCAGAACTAAGTAAGTACGAGCGATTGGCTGAACGGTATTATGAAATGCCTCATGCGGAGGATACTTCCACCGACGTGCCCTTTACCAGCCCTTCGTGGGAACTGTTCCGATCCAAATACAACGAAGGCT
>JALWKB010000107.1 GCA_026996805.1 Saprospiraceae bacterium
TCAATCGTGCACAGGTCTTTGGGCGACATGATGTATTCGTTTTCGATGCGCAGTTCGTTGCCGTCTTCGTCGACGACATGGTAAGCGCGCCGGCAGTTTTGAATGCATGCACCGCGATTGGCAGATGCATTGTGGCTGTGCAAACTCAAATAGCACTTTCCCGAAATAGCCATGCAGAGGGCTCCGTGGGCAAAGATCTCCAACCGAACCAGCTCGCCCGACGGCCCACGCAGTCCGCGACGACGAATTTCATCCGCTATGGCACGCACCTGCTTGAGGGTCAACTCTCGGGCCAAGACGACCACATCGGCATACGCACTGTAAAAGGCCAGACTCTCGATGTTGGACACATTGCACTGCGTGGATATGTGTACAGGCATGCCCACCTCCCTGCAATACAACAGCACCGCTGGGTCGGAGGCAATAATGGCATCGACCCCGTGCTCCCTCGCACGGTCGACGATCTCCCGCATGAGGCGCAAATCGTGATCGTATAAAATGGTGTTGAGCGTGATGTAGGCCTTTTTCCCTACACCGTGCACGCGGCGAACGATTTCAGGAATATCCCCCATGCGAAAATTCATCGTCGCCCTTGCCCGCATGTTGAGCTGATCAATGCCGAGATACACAGAATCCGCCCCCGCATGCAAGGCTGCCATAAGCGATTCAAACGAGCCAGCCGGTGCCATGAGCTCCACCATGAAGAGGGGTTTTTGCATCTAAACGTTCAGACCTCCTCCTGTGTTCGTACACAGGCCCCACCCCTATCGCCAATGCAGGGTGTTCTTTTTATATAAAGGTATAAAATCGTTGTTCGTTACGATATCTTAACTATACTCCACCAGTTTACATACACCAACGAGACCAAAGGTTGAGGGGGGTGCACAAAGAACACAAAGATGATACAGAGTGCACAAAGTGCGCTCTCTGCGGTCTCAGTGGAGAAATCTCTGTGGTCGCTGTGGTTTAATAAAAATGGAAGGTTCGAGCAGGGAGGGGTGGCTTAGCTTATTGTTGCGTTAGCTATTTCATAAAAGGAATCAAAGCCATGATGACGGCCGGGGTATAGAGAGAAGTTCTGTCGATGAGGCCGCGGGTGAGGAGGCCTATAGCTCCTTGGTTTTGTTTGGAGTTGTGGGTACCGAAGTAACGGTCGTCGGCCTCGCCGAGCTCCATACCGCTTTGGATCATGCGTTGAATGGGTTTTGGAAGGATAAAAGACGCTGTACGGGCTTTACCCCAACGGTGTTGATAACAAATGGCAACCCATGCAAAGGCGAGCATGTCCGTCCCGATGGGGGCGACACCGCCCTCAATGCCGACGCAATAGGCCGTAGGACCATACACTTCCACGGCTGCCTTGGCTCTGTTTATGGCACCTTGGAGGGTTTCTTCCTCCGTGAGTGGCTGCGCCGATACTCCGGAGCTTGTCGGGTAAGCGATGAATTCCATTACCTGGGAGGGAAATACACGTCCAAAAGCGCGTTGTACGCTCTTTCGCTTGACGGGATTGGCGGAGGTAATTACGACATGCATCGCTTCCATACGCCAAAAATACGAGTTCCCCCGCTCTATGGAGCGGGGGAAGGGGTTCTATTACGCTCTCGGTATATTTCTTTAACTACTGCCGTATATGTTTTCGAAGATGCGCTCGAGTTCATCGAGTGAATATACGTAGACTTCTCGGGGTTTGCTGCCTTCGGCGGGGCCTACGATGCCGAGGAGTTCGAGTTGATCCATTATTCGGCCGGCGCGATTGTAGCCGAGTTTGAGTCGACGTTGGATCATGGAAGTGGATCCGTGTTGGTGTTGGACGACCAATCGGGCTGCTTCGCGAAACATGGGATCCAACTCCGACGATTTTATACCCTCCTTGCCGTTGGAGGGGCTATCTTCGCTGTGGTATTCGGGCAGTAAGAACGGTGTGTGGAATCCTCGCTGTCGGGCGATGAAGCCTACGACATTTTCGATTTCGGAGGTCTCCACATAGGCGCATTGCAAGCGGATGAGGTGCCCGCTCATCATCAAGAGCATATCTCCACGACCGATGAGTTGTTCGGCCCCGCTTTGGTCGATGATGGTACGGGAGTCGACTTGAGAGGTGACGCGATAGGCGATGCGTACGGGGAAATTGGCTTTGATCAAACCGGTGATGATCTTGACGGTCGGACGTTGGGTGGCGATGATGAGATGGATGCCCACGGCACGAGCGAGTTGTGCCAGTCGACTCAAGGGCAGCTCGATTTCCTTGCCTGCCGTCATAATGAGATCGGCAAACTCATCGATGACCAGCACCAAATACGGTAAGAATCGGTGCCCATTTGCTGGATTGAGCAGACGTGATCGGAATTTTTTGTTGTATTCCTTGATATTGCGCACGCGCGCTTTTTTGAGCAGCTCGTAGCGCTCTTCCATTTCGATGACGAGAGAATTGAGGGTATAAATCACCTTGTCGGTGTCGGTGATGATGGGCTCTTCTTGATCAGGTAAGAATGCCAGAAAATGTCGTCGCAGGTCGTTGTAAATGGGCAGTTCGACCTTCTTGGGGTCGATTAGCACGAGCTTGAGTTCAGAGGGGTGTTTTTTGTACAACAGCGACATGAGGATGACATTGAGCCCTACGGATTTGCCCTGCCCGGTAGCTCCTGCGACAAGTAGATGAGGCATCTTGGCCAGATCAGCTACAAATACCTCATTGGAGATGGTCTTGCCCAAGGAGATGGGCAATTCCATATCGTTTTGTTGGAATTTGTCCGATCCGAGCACCTCTTTTAGGGAGACGATTTGAGGATTTTTATTGGGCACTTCGATGCCAATGGTACCGCGTCCCGGTATGGGAGCAATGATGCGAATGCCCAGCGCCGAAAGGCTCATAGCGATGTCGTCGACGAGGTTTTTAATTCGCGAAATGCGCACACCTTTAGCGGGTACGATTTCATACAAGGTCACTGTTGGTCCTATGGTCGCGCGAATTTTAGTGATTTGAATGCCGTAATGGGAAAGGGTCTCGATGATTTTATTTTGATTGGCGATGAGCTCTTCTTTTTGGATGGCACCGCGCTGGTCGTAATCTTTGAGCAAGCTCAGGTCAGGGAAAACGTAATCGGGTAGTTCTTCCCTTGGGTCATAAGGACGGAGCGAAGCTGCCTCGGAAGCGCTGTGCTCCGAGGCAGCCGCATCCTCCTGGTCCCTGCTTTGTTCTAAAAAGCTCGTTTCAGGTGGTAAAACAGTTGCAGCAGAGCTCTTTTGATCGACGATTTCCATCGGCACTTCCCCCGATGGTTCTTCTACCTGCGTGCTGCGCGGCAAATCGACACGAGCAGTGCCCAGTGGATCGCCGAGTTCGGTCTCCGTGCTTGTCGTTTCATCTGCAATATAAGGCTCATCCACCATTTCATACCCTACCTCTGAATCCGCATCAATCACCTCGGCCGATTGTGAGGCCGCTGTGATTTTATCCTCTATCGGTGTCGCTATGGAGTCCTGCCCACGCCATCGCAGTTTCCAAAGTCGTAAGGAGAGGCCCTCTGGCAACGCCAATTGCCAATTTTCAATCTGAAGGTCAAACTTCCAGATCAGATAAGCCATACTTATGAAGATCAAGAGCAATGCCGTACCGACATGTCCCACTATTGCGTTGAGCTGGTCCACGATGTAGGCACCTGTGGCCCCCCCCCAGGGAAAAGCCGATTGATGCATCAAAAATGCGGCAACCACGCTGCCGTAAAGTATTGCTACGACCCAACGGTGATAACTCCCCCACATCCACCAACGGACGCTTCCGCGTAAAACATCCCTTCCGAGTCGAAAAAACAAGGGCACCCACAAAAAGGCCATTATGCCAAAGCCCCAATAGATGAACAACGAGGCCACCAGGGCTCCAAACCTACCGAGCATATTGGCAATTACCACGTCTCCCGACCAAAGCATCTTCCATCCTTCCGACAATACCCTGTCTTGATCGACATTCCAAGTCCAAAGGTATGAGAGCATCGATAGGGCAAGGAGAATGGCCCACAGCCAGATGCCTACTGCAGCTATTTTTCGCCATCGACGAGCATATGACACCGCTTTTTTTCTCCTCTGACCACTTTTGCTGGTACTCTTCCTCGCCATGCATCGAATTTTTAGGTTTGCCGTCGAGCAAGTTTGACGAGGCAAAGTTATGGCCGAATACTACATATTAAAAATTTTTATCATATGTAATTTACCTAAAATGACGCATTAAACACATTATAAAAATTTTTAATATGTTTTAGGTGCTCAATTTCAGTGCTTTTAGGGTATTCCCAAAATAATGATGTAGGGGGTTCGGCTCAGAGGAGGTT
>JALWKB010000108.1 GCA_026996805.1 Saprospiraceae bacterium
GTCGGTGTGGAGCACTTTACCGCCCATTGCGCATTCGACGTTGAAGATGGCCCCTGCCTGCACGACCAGCTGGCCGGTGTGTACTGTGCCTTCTACGCGTGCGGTTTCGTGCAGGGTGAGGGTCTTTTGGACGTGGAGCTTGCCCTTAAAGCTGCCTTCGATGAGGGCTTCGGCGCAGTGCACTTGCCCTTCGACGGAGCCCTTGGTGCCGATGACGAGTTTGCCCTTGCATTGGAGGGTGCCTACAAACGCACCGTCGATGCGGATGTCACTGGCCGATTGGATTTCGCCATTAACGGTGGTGCCTTCAACGATGAGATTGAGCACTCCATCGGAGGTGTGGGATGTGGATTCGGTGTGTTTTGGCTTGGATTTTCGAAGCATGTGTACAGACGTTTATTATGCGTAGTATACCTATTGACAAAGTTACA
Source organism: Saprospiraceae bacterium (assembly GCA_026996805.1). Classification (GTDB taxonomy): domain Bacteria; phylum Bacteroidota; class Bacteroidia; order Chitinophagales; family Saprospiraceae; genus S141-43. Next base: position 432 of record JALWKB010000108.1, read on the forward strand.
CTGCTGCGCTCATAGGTGGTATACATTTTACAAAAAAAATATCACCAAAAAATGGACAATAAAAATCTCTGTATCTTTGGCCAGGGTTGTATTGTTGTTGGCAAACAAAATTCATAGATATGCAAAAAATCACGACGCCATCGTTTAATCCACGACCGAAGTCGTTTTGGCAAAAGCCGGAGAACATCACCAGTACCGTAGTGTTGACATTGCTGGTGTTGGGGGCGGGGGCTTTGTTGTATTGGGCACTGCCTACCTTGATTGTGCTTGCACAAAATACCTTGTATTTGGCCATTATGTTGGTAGCGCTGGCTGCCTTGTTGTATGTGGTCTTCGACAAGCGCACGCGCATGCTCATCGCCTACATGTACAAGAGCTTTATACGCAAGCTGACGGGGCTATTTGTCACCATTGATCCCATTGGTATATTGAAAAACTACATTCGGGATTTAGAGGGAAACCTCGAAAAGATGGGGAGGCAAATAGGGCAGTTGCGCGGGCAAATGCGTCATTTGGAGTCGCTCATCGAGCAAAACAAGGAGGAGATAGAGTCCAGCTTGCGCATTGCCAAGAAGGCCAAGGAGACCCAAAACGAACAACAGCTGGTACTGCACACCCGCAAGGCCGCTCGCATGCAGGAGACCAACGAAAAGTACCAAAAGCTCCTGGCCAAGATCGAAGTGTTGCACAAGATACTGACGCGCATGTACCAAAACTCGGAGCTCCTGCTCGCCGACATGCGCGAGGAAGTCAAGTTAAAAGAGCAACAGCGCAAGGCCTTGCGCACTTCGTATTCGGCGATGCGCTCGTCGATGAGTGTTATCAAGGGGGAGAAGGAGCGTGAAATGTTTGACCGCGCCCTGGAGGCAATCGCCGAAGATGTGGCCATGAAGATCGGCGAGATGGAGCAGTTTATGAATCTGTCTGAAAATCTCATGAAATCGATCGACCTGCAAAATGCCGTGTTGGAAGAAGAGGGCCTGAAGATGCTCGAGGAATACGAGAAGAAGAGCCGCATGCTCTTGATGGGTGGTGCCGACAAGCAAGCAGCGAACGACAAGGCGGAGTAATTGAATGAAGCGACGGGTACGCCATTGTACAACAATTTTTCGCGAAATATCAGCTCCAAGCGTTGAAATTCGCCCTACCTTTGCGTCAACAATTTCATACCAATTAATCACGGCACTATGGCAAAAGTCACAATCGTTGGAGCAGGTAATGTAGGAGCCACGGTAGCCAATGTTCTGGCGACGAAAAACATTGTGGAGGAAATCGTCTTAGTGGATATCAAGGCCGATATGGCGCGAGGCAAGGCGCTCGACATGTGGCAGGCGGCGCCTATCTTGCAGTACAGCACGCGTCTGAAGGGCACGGATCAATATGCCGATACGGAGGGCAGCGATGTGGTGGTCATCACCGCGGGAGTCCCGCGTAAGCCCGGCATGAGCCGCGATGACCTCATCTCTATCAATGCGGAAATCGTCAAGGGGGTGACGGACAAGATACTGTACTACACCCAAAATCCGATACTCATCATTGTGTCCAATCCCTTGGATGTGATGACCTATGTGGCGCATTTGGAGAGTGGCCTGCCGCGACAGCGCGTCTTCGGCATGGCGGGTATCCTCGACACGGCGCGATTTCGGGCTTTCTTAGCCGAAGCCATCGATGTGTCGCCCCGCGATATCCAGGCACTCCTCCTCGGCGGCCACGGCGATACGATGGTGCCACTGCCTCGCTATACGACGGTGAGCGGTATACCCATACGCGATCTCATCGAGGAAGACGTGCTCCAAGCCATCATTGAGCGAACGAAAAAGGGCGGTGGCGAGCTGGTCAATCTGATGGGCACCTCGGCATGGTATGCGCCTGGGGCTGCGGCGGCACAGATGGTCGAAGCCGTTCTCCTCAACGAAAAGCGCATCTTCCCCTGCTGTGTAAAACTCGAAGGGGAGTACGGACTCAATGACGTGTATCTCGGCGTGCCCGTCAAGCTCGGACGTCAAGGCGTGGAATCCATTATCGAGCTCGAGCTCACCGCCAGTGAAATGGAGCTCGTCCGCACCTCGGCCCAACACGTCCGCAGCGTGATGGATGTCTACGATCAGATGACATCGGGCTGATCACAGCTTGAAATCACTGGGCAATTTGTCCTTACGAGGGTGCTTTTTTCTTTACACCGGGAAGCATCGGCACAAATCGGAAAGTGCCGAAGTCTTCGCGATAGATGTTTCCCTTTTCGTCTTTGGAGAGGCGCACCATCTTTTGGACGCTTCCCTTGCCCAAGGGAGCTACGAGGTAGCCGCCGGGCTTGAGTTGGTCGATGAGGGTTTGGGGTATTTCGGGTGCGGCGGCGGTGATGAGAATTTTATCGAAAGGCGCGTAATCGGGCAAGCCCTTAAACCCATCGCCCAAGAAAGTCATAATGGTGTAGTATCCCAGCTCCTTCAAGCGCTGGGTGCTCTGTTCGTAGAGCTTTTCGATGCGCTCAATGGAGTAGACGCGGGCGCCGAGCTCTGCGAGGACGGCCGCCTGATAGCCAGAGCCTGTACCGATTTCGAGGACCTTGTCGCCGGGCTGGATGTCGAGAAGCGAGGTTTGAAAGGCCACCGTGTAGGGTTGGGAGATGGTCTGTCCCTCTTCGATGCCAAAGGCGACGTCTTTATAGGCCCACTCGGCAAAGGCGTTGTCGAGGAAGAGATGCCGCGGCACGCGATACATGGCCTGTAAGACGCGCTCGTCGGTGATGCCCTTTCGCCTTAGCTCCTCAATGAGTTTTTTGCGCAAGCCTCTGTAATAGTGTGAATCACCTGCTATCATCGATGCATCTTGGGACGAAGGTCGTGATCGGATATACTTTGGTCATTGGGATTACAGCACTACAAAGGTAGTGATTTTCTCACGTGCCATCATTTTTGTGCCCAACGCATGCCCACTACTACCAGCGTGCCAAAGACGATATTGGGTATCCATACGCCCAAAATAGGCGGCAGATTGGCATTGGTGGAAAAGGTGATGGATACCTTGCCGAGGAAGATGTATAAGGCCCCTACGGTGATCGCTAAGGCCAAGTGCAGACCCATGCCGCCGCGCACTTTTCTTCCGGCGATAATCAATCCCAACATGGTGAGGATGATGAGCGAAAGGGGCTCGGTGGTACGCCGATGTTTTTCGATTTCATACAATACTGTGTTGCCCACGCCCTTCAATTGCTGACGCAGGATGTATTCGTCGAGCTCTGCTGTGGTCATCATGTCTTTCTTGTTTTTAATGATGAGAAAGTCTTCTGGGTGCATTTCAAGGGTCGTGTCCAATTTGTGAAGGGGATAGGCCCGGAAGCTCCATCTACCCGTGCTATCGCGCTTGCGCACGGTGTATTGTTGGATCCTCCAGTGATTGGGTGGCTCTATGAAGGTGATCTTCTTGGCCTGTAGAAAATAGACGAGTTGGTCGTCGTCAAACACTTCCAATTTGAAGTCGGTGCCTATACTGTCGTGAGGCCGGTAGTAGGCGATGTATATTTTTGTATCTGGGCCGACAAACATGTGTATGTCGCGTGTGCGCGGACGCACATTGCGCTTGAAGATATAGCGATTTTCAAAACTCTTAAACACCTTGTTGGCACGCGGTACCCAGTCGTGCAGGGCCCAGAAGTGTATGCCGGCGAGTAGCGTAGAGGCTACCAGATACGGTACGGCGATGCGGTAAAACGAAATGCCCGACGAAAGCATGGCGATGATCTCCGAATTGGAAGCCATGCGCGAGGTAATAAACACTACCGTAATGAGGGCATATAGCGGAAAGAGGAGGCTGTTGATCCAAGGTATGAAAGGCAGGTAGTATTCCGTGATGATCTGCTGGACAGTGACGGGTTCGGATATGAGGTTGTCGATCTT
>JALWKB010000109.1 GCA_026996805.1 Saprospiraceae bacterium
CTATCCGCTCTTCCGTAAGAGGGGCATCGGGATCGAGGACGTACGCCTTGATGAGTACTTCATCGAAATGGATTTCCCTGCGGAGGATGTAGACTTCATGTACATCGTATTGCACCTCGAGGGTTTTATAAATCTTTTCGTAGGGGTGGTCGATCACTAAGGCATAGAGCCCGTACGGCACGCTATCGAATCGGAAGTAACCCCGTGCGTCGGTGATGGTAGATCGGTCGAGTTGATAAATACCCACTTGAATGCCTACATAGGGCAGGGAGTCTTCGTCGAGGACATAGCCCTCAACAGTATAGAGAGTGTCGTCTTGGGCGAGGAGGTTTATTCCTGTGTAAGGCAATCCCAAACCTATCCACAGGCATGCGAGCAGCAGTAACGATTTCATACTCCAGCAGATTTTACAGTTGATCAAAGGAAAAAACTGCAAGCGGAGTGGGCTGGATTGCATTTCCCTTCCCGGCATTACCCGGGCAGGTTCGACGGGTATAATCTCAGCCATTACTGGCACCCCGAATGCGATGCAAAGATACTCAATACACGAAAAAGACGTATTGCACCTCTTCGGAGGGATTGTGTTCGTAAAAGCCCTCGAGCACGATTTTGCCCTTTGCATCTATCAGGGCGTTGACGACGTCGTTGGCGTTGTGGACGCGTTGTTGATTGATGCTTGTGATAATAAAACCGTCGGTCAGATCAGTATGCATTCTGATGGGTGAGCCCTCATAGATGGTTGTCACTCGGGCGCCATCAGTTTTATACTTCTTCTTTTCATCCGTATAGAGGTCGCGGACGACGAAGCCCAGTTTCATGAGCACTTTATCGCGGCGAATGCGGATGAGTTCGGTGCGGTTGTCGGTATTTTTCAGGGTGACGGTGGCGGTGTCGATCTGTCCGTTTCGTAGATAGACGACGTCGACCAGGTCGCCGGGGTGTTTTTGCGCAATAATTTCTTGCATTCTTGCCAGGCTGTTGATTTCGAAGCTGTCGATTTGGACGAGGATATCGCCGCGGCGCAACCCTGCATCGTAGGCTCCACTGCGTGGTAATACCCTTTCGATGAGTAGACCGTAACGGTAATCGTAGCCTTCGAGATGCGGAGAAGTTGGTGGGAGCTCGTAGATTTGTACACCGAGGATGGCGCGTTGGACGGACCCGTATTGGCGGATGTCGTTGAGTACTTTGAGCGTGAGGTTGGAGGGAATGGCGAAGGAGTAGCCCTCGAAGGCTCCGTCTCGCGATAGGATGGCGCTATTGATGCCGACGATCTGGCCGGCGGTGTTGATCAGCGGCCCGCCAGAGCTGCCCGGATTGATGGCAGCGTCGGTTTGAATAAAGGACTCCACTCGGAAGGGCTTATCGGCCAGTATGTTGATGTCGCGCCCTTTGGCGCTGACTATGCCCGCGGTGACGGTAAAGGGAAGCCCTTCCTTACCTTTGGGATTGCCGAGGGCGAGTACCCATTCACCGATTTGCAGCGAATCGGAGTTGCCAAACTCCAAATAGGGCAAGGTGTCCTGGGCCTGGATTTTTAACAAAGCCAAATCTGTACTCGGATCCGAACCGACAAGCGTTGCAGTAAAACTGCGCTTATCGTACAGTTCGACGGTGATCACATCAGCATCCTCAATCACGTGGTGATTGGTTGCAATATACCCTTCGGGGTCGATGATCACTCCCGAGCCTTCTGTTTCGTCTCTCTTCGCCGGCATCCATGGAGAGAATTTGCGCTTCGTCTCAGCGTTGATATACACCACTGCTTTGAGTGCGCCGAGGGAGGCTTTTGTGAAATCCGATGGTTGATAAGACCGAAAGGTGACAGGTGTCCATCGATCTGTGGACGGGCGTGCAACGGTTTGGACGCGGTGTTCTACTCGATGGGTTTCTTCGCCCTCTCGTTCTGAATCCTTCGATAACCAGGTGGCGTAGAGCCAGATGCCGATGATTGCCCCGACGATCGCTCCTGCAGCGGTATGGAGGAAGGTGCGCACAGTCCTTTTTTATGAAAAACGAGCGCGTGTGCTGTTTTGTTTGACAGCCCCGTGCTGCAGCCGTCACGGAGAGTCTTGTGATGGTGGCGCATAGCGATAGAGGAGGTACACCACTGCCAAACCAAGCAAAAAACTCCATAGCGAAAGGCCGAAGTACGGCATATCGTAGTACTGAGAGGGCAAGACGTTTTGACTGTAAATGATTTTAAAATCAGCTCCGCTGGGAGGTATGCCATGCACTATTTTCCCCGAGGTGGCATCCAGCCATTGGACGGGATTTTTCCACGGCCAGATCTTGCCCAAGCTGCCCAGCACAAAACCCGTCAATAAGGCCATGACAGTTTTTTTATAGCGATGTATGAAATGGTGCAACAGGCGGACGATGGTGGCCAACCCCAACAGTGCACCGGCACCGAAGACGATCAGATGGAAGAACTTTTGTGCAGTGGGCTCTACAAAGAGTCCTTTGAGGGTGTCTTCAATGATGAAAAAGTACATGCCGAGGAGCAGGAGTATGTAGCTACCCGAAATGCCGGGCAGGACCAAGGCCATCACCGCCAACGCACCGCTTGCGAAGATGTAAAGTGGATGGGGCTTTAGTGGTAGGGCCGTGCTCTGGGTGATGATCCACGCGAGGACGGCTGCAAGCAGGAGGGGGACGAGGTATTTAAGTTTGTGCACTTCGGTGTGTCGCGCGATCAGTACTGCAGAGCCGAGGATTAACCCAAAGAAGAAGGCCCAGACGACGGGTGGATATCGCTCGAGCAAGTGGATTACGGCGGAAATGCCGAAGCCTATTCCTACGATCATCCCGGCGAGGAGAGAGCCGAGGAAAACCCAATCGATGGTCTGTAATGCACGGCGGTTGGGTAGGCCCCGCTTGAAGAGGGTGAGCACGGCGTGGATATTGTCCAATAGCTCTGTATAGATGCCCGTGATGAAGGCAATGGTTCCACCCGAGATGCCGGGGATCACTTCTGCTATGCCCATGGCCACTCCTTTGAAAAAGGTAGCGGGATGGAAGAACCGTTTCATACGGATTGACGGATTTTTTGCGCCAACAGGAAGAGCACGGCCATGCGTATGGCCACGCCGTTTTCCACCTGTTGGAGTATAACGGAGGCAGAGGAGTCGGCCACATCGCTATCGAGCTCGATACCGCGATTGATGGGCCCGGGATGCATGATGATCGGTGGTGATTGGAGTGCATCGAGTGTGGCGCGGGAGATACCAAAATAGCGCGCGTATTCGCGGAGTGAGGGGATGTAGCGCACGCGTTGGCGCTCCAGCTGTATGCGCAAGACATTGGCTGCATCGGCCCATTCGAGTGCCTCACGGAGACGGTAGCTCACGCGTACACCAAGAGCTTCAATAGTTGGGGGGATGAGTGTAGGCGGACCGACGACCATGATCTCGGCACCGAGTTTTTGAAGGCAGTAAATATTGCTCAATGCGACGCGCGAGTGTCGTATATCGCCAACGATGGCGATCTTACGCCCTTGGAGTGTACCGAATACTTCGCGCAGGGTGTAGGCATCGAGCAGGGCTTGGGTGGGGTGTTCGTGGGTGCCGTCGCCGGCGTTGATGATGCGCGCATCAATGTAGCGGCTCAAAAAATGGGGAGCACCGGGCTCTGGATGTCGCAGGACGATCATGTCGACTTTCATGCTGAGGATGTTCTTGACCGTGTCGAGCAAGCTCTCGCCCTTTTTGACCGACGAGGTGGAGGCCGAAAAGTTGATCACATCGGCGGAAAGGCGTTTTTCGGCCAGTTCAAAGGATAGCCGCGTTCGCGTGGAGTTTTCGAAAAACAAATTGGCTACGGTAATGTCGCGCAGAGAGGGTACTTTTTTGATGGGGCGCTGTAAGACAGCTTTAAATTCGTCGGCGGTGCGGAAGATGAGCTCGATATCGTCTGCCGTGAGTGGTTGAATGCCGAGCAGATGATCCGTGGATAGTCGTGCCATGGGAATTTACGAATCAGATGCAAACATACGGATTCTATCGACACCGGACTCCTCGGCCCATTCGACGCGCACATAGGCATTGTCGAGGGCATCGACAGTGATGCCCGTGTAGTCGGGTCGGATGGGGAAGTGTCGATTGAAGCGTCTATCGACTAAGACCATGAGCTCGATGGAGCGCGGCCTGCCGAAGTGGAGCAGGGCGGTCATTGCTGCATGAACGGTTCGTCCCGTGTACAGTACGTCGTCGAGCAAGAGGATGCGCTTGCCTTCCACGTCGAAGGGTAGTTCGGTGGGCTTCACTTCGATGGGATCTGTGCGCAGGTGGTAGTCGTCGCGAAAAAAGCTGATATCGAGCTTGCCGTGGTGAACGGTTTGTGCAGAGCTGACCTGGCGCAACTCTTCAACCATGCGTTGCGAAAAATGCACGCCGCTCTCTTGAATGCCCACGATGTGGACATCGCTGAGGTCGGGATAGTTTTCGATGATTTGATGGGCAAGGCGCCTCAGGGTGAGGCGGAATCGCTCCGAGGATAATATGTCTTTGCCCTGCGATTTCATACAGAGCAAAGATACAAAAAGGCACGAGGCATGAAGGTCGACACCTCCATGCCTCGCACTTTAATTTGTATTATGCCTCAGAGATTAGATATCGAGGATGATGGACCCGCTGAGCAATTCCTTTTCGATAATTTGCTTGAGGGCTTCTTTGGGAAGAGCGCCCGGTTGAGCGAGCGGTTGTTTGCCCCCTTTGGGGATAAAGACAAAAGTGGGAATACTGCGTATACCGAAGACGTAGGCGAGTTCGGTTTCTTTGTCGGTATCGACTTTGTAGAAATCGACTTTCCCTTCGTACTCTTTTGCGAGTTCTTCGACGATGGGGGCGACCATTTTACAGGGCCCACACCAGTCTGCGTAAAAGTCAATGACAATAGGACGCTCTCCGTTGTACGACCAATCTTTGAGGAGTGCGTAGTTGAAAATGTTCTTCTTAAACTCTTCTGCTGTCAGCTTTTTTACTGCCATTTGAAAAAATTTTAATAGTGATAGTTCTATAACCGTTGCAAAGGTATATTGTTTTTCGCCATAGCTGTGTGATGGCTTTCACAATGCGTACGGTGGGATGGTTTGGAATAAAAAACCCCTTCCTGAAGAAGGGGTATACGGTGTTTGTGGGATGTGTGATGCGTTTAAGCTACTCTTGATTTGTACTGTTTTTGGAGGACTTTACGGGCTTTGTGGATTCGGCTTTTGATGGTACCGATGGGAAGATTGAGTTCGTCGGCGATTTCGTGGTATTTATAGCCTTCGTAAAAGCGCTTGAAGGGGATGCGCAATTTTTTATCCAACGCGTCGATCATTTTATTCAGCTCGTCGAGGTTGACTTTGACTTCGCCTTCGTTGTAGACGGTTTTGTGGTGGATTTTGAAAAACAGACCGTCGTGTCCCACTTGGGTGACTTGATTGTTTTTGGCTTTGCGGTAATCGTTGATAAAGGTGTTGCGCATGATGGTCGTAATCCATGCCTTGAAGTTGGTCCCTTCGGTAAAGCTGTCTTTATTCTTGAGTGCTTTGCAGACGGTTTCTTGATACAAATCAAGGGCCTTCTCCTCGTCTTGCGTCAGACGAAGAGCGAAGTTTTTGAGTATCGGATTGACCTCCTCAATGTGTTTAAAAAACTCCTTCGTCGTCATATATTCTAAGTTGTCATATGTTTAGCGTGCAAAGATAGTAAAAATTTTTGAATATCGGCGTAAAAAATCCCATCTTTTAATTGCAAACATCAAATACTTGACCTGGTGCACTGGAAGTGCGTGTTTTGTCCACGTCATATGCGCATAATTGTAACGTCAGTGGTTGGGATTTTGGTATATTTGGTATATCAGTGGTGAATGAGGGGGTGTTTGTGGGGTGCAGCTGTCAGCGATTTTATACTACATCGCGATCGAGTTGATGGGGAGCATACGTTCGAGGCGGAGGAGGGGGGCGTTGTGTATGAAATGGTGGTCGGGCTTACCATCCTTCGGCGTCGTCTTCGCCGCGAATATCTGCCACTCCGATGATGGTGCCGTCGCGCTGTACGATGATGGCATCGACCAGTCCGATGTACTTGCGCTGTAGGAAGCGGTGGCCGAGGCGTTGGAGGGCGGAGATTTGGTCGGGTGTAAACGTGTGGGGTTCGTGGATGACGATGTCGGGCTTCCATTGGTGGTGGAATCGACCAGTCCACACGGCGCTATCGAAGGGCATGCGAAAGTCGACGGTGTTGAGTATGACTTGGTAGACGGATGTGATGATGGTTGAGCCGCCCGGGGTGCCGAGGACCATAAAGAGGCTATCGTTACGCTCGACGATGGTGGGTGTCATGCTGCTGAGCATGCGTTTGCCGGGTTGGATGCTATTGGCTTCGGAGCCGACGAGTCCAAATTGGTTGGGCACGCCGGGTTTAGCGCTGAAGTCGTCCATTTCGTTGTTGAGGAAAAATCCGTACGCTTTGACGAACACTTTGCTGCCGTAATTGGAGTTGAGAGTGGTGGTCACAGCTACGGCGTTGCCGTCGGCGTCGACGATGGAGAAGTGGGTGGTCTCGAAGCTTTCGGGCAGGACAAAGTTGCCGTGTTGGATGGAGTCGCTCGGTGTGGCTCTTCGGGGATCGAAGTTGGAAATCTTTCGCACGAGGTATCGCTTGTTGAGGAGTTTGTCGATGGGCACATCGACGAAGTCCATGTCGCCGAGGTATTGCGCTCTGTCGGCAAAGGATCGGCGCATGACTTCGATGAGGAAGTGCAGGGTGAGTGTCTTTTGTCGATCGTCGGGGTCGAAATCGGTCACTTCGGTCATGCCCAGCATTTGGCACAGGCAGATGCCGCCACTGGATGGCGGTGGCATGGAGATGATGCGCAGACTATCGCGGTAGACGCATTCGATGGGCTGGCGCCATAGGGCGCGGTATCGCTGTAGATCAGTCGGCTCGATGATGCCGCCGTGCCGTTGGACGGTCTTGGCGATGTGTTGGGCGATGGGGCCGTGGTAGAAGGGGTGAGGGCCTTTTTTCATGAGGAGTTTGAGGGTGTGTGCGAGTTGTGGTTGACGCAGGATATCGCCACCTTTCCATGACGAGTCATTGACGAAGGGGATATCCTTGCCGTTGAATCGTATGAAATCTTCGCGGTAGCGATTGAGGCGCTCTGCTTCTTGGGGAGTGATGGCAAAGCCGTGTTTGGCGAGTTTGTAGGCGGGTTTGAGCAGTGCGCTCCATTTCATCTTACCGAAGCGCTTGTGCGCTTCGTACATGCCGGCTACGCTTCCCGGTACGCCTACGGCGAGACCTCCTTCGCGGCTGAGGCCTGGAATGACATTGCCCATGCTGTCGAGGTACATGTCGCGGTGTGCCTTTTGGGGGGCCGTTTCGCGAAAGTCAAGCGCGTATTTATTGCCTTGGGCAGTGCGGTAAATCAAAAATCCACCACCGCCGAGGTTGCCCGCCCGTGGATAGACGACCGCAAGTGCGAAGTGTACGGCAATGGCGGCGTCGATGGCATTGCCCCCGCGGCGCAAGATTTCCATACCCGCAGCGGAAGCGAGGGGATGTGCCGATACAACCATGGCTTTGGTCGATACTTCTCGTTTTTCCGATACGTAGTGTTTGACCGGACCATGACAGGACCAAAGACTGATCAAGAACAATACCGCCAAGAGCCGAGTGTATTTGCATGTGACCATGCTCAAATGTTTTATGCAAATGTAGAAACTATCGCATAGTACTCATTTCCTATCGGTGGGAGGGGAAGAGGCGTCGGAGGGCTCATCGGTCGAATAGAAGTCGTTCGGCAGAGCCGGTGCGATAGATTTTGCCGTGTTGATAGACGATTTTGCCATTGACGATGGTGTGGGTTACTCGGCCGGGTAAGCGATGACCTTCCAGTGGCGACCAACTGCATTTATACATGAGTTGTTTGCGCTCCACGCGATACACCGTCTCGGGCTGTACAATGGCGATATCGGCGTAGTAGCCTTCGCGGAGGAAGCCCCGCTCGCGTATGCCAAAGCAGATCGCGGGATGGTGACACATCAGCTGGACGATGCGCTCGGGAGTAATCAGACCTTCACGGTGGAGCTGCAGCATGAGGGAGAGACCGTGCTGTACGAGCGGCAATCCCGAAGGGGCGCTGGCGTATGGGCGTCGTTTTTCTTCGAGGGTATGCGGGGCGTGATCCGTAGCGATGATGTCGATGCGGTGCGTTTGGAGTGCTTGGCGCAGGGCTTCGCGGTGGTGTGGAGCTTTTATTGCGGGGTTGCACTTGATACGGTGCCCAAGCGCTCGGTAGTCACGACTGGTGAAGTACAGGTGATGCACACACACTTCGCAGGTGATGCGCTTTGATGCCGTGAGGGGGATGTCTTCGAAGAGTTGTAGTTCGTCGGCGGTGGTGAGATGGAGTACGTGGAGACGGGTACCGTATCGCCGTGCTAAGTCCACGGCGTAAGTGGATGACTGCAGACAGGCCTCTTCATCGCGGATGAGGGGATGCACAGCTGCCGGCATGTCGTCGCCGTAGAGGCTGTGGTAAAATTGGTAGTTTCGTCGGATGCGGGATTCGTCTTCGCAATGTGTGGCGATGAGCGTCTCACAGGAGGAGAACAATCGCTCGAGGGTGCGTTGGTCGTCGACGAGGAGATTGCCCGTACTGGATCCCATGAAGATTTTAACACCGCAGACGGTGTCTTTTGGGGTGCGGAGCACTTCTTCGACGTTGTCGTTGGAAGTGCCCATGTAGAAGGAATAGTGGATGTGGGATTTCTTCGCGGCGAGCTGGTATTTTTTTTCGAGAAGCTCCAGTGTCAGGGTAGGAGGTACGGTATTGGGCATGTCCATGAAGGCGGTAACTCCCCCGGCTGCTGCCGCCGCACTTTCGGTGGCGATATCTGCCTTGTGGGTGAGCCCCGGCTCGCGAAAGTGCACTTGATCGTCGATGATTCCGGGCAGGACCCAACAGTCCGTGGCGTCAATGACGACGGAAGCAGGGCGCGAAATCTGCGAGTCGATCTTTTCAATTCGGGATCCGCGTATGTAGATGTCTGCTGCGTACCGCTGTCCCTCGTTGATGAGCGTGCCGTTTTTGATGAGTAGGTCGTCCATAACGTAATTTGGATGTGGGTCGACAAAGATACCGAAGTTTCTTTGGCAGGGATGAAATGCGTATATTCGCGTATGCTTCGCATTGTGCTGTCGGGATTAGGATTGGTGTTTGTTCCGATCATTTCGGCGCAACAGGTTGTAGGACTGCCGGCAAGACCATCGGCGTCGAATATGTGGTATGATGCAATTCAGCAGGGGGCACAAGAGGCTAGGATTTATAGCCATCGGGAGTCCAAGCTGCCCGATGTGCGCCTCTATTACGGGATAGTCTGCCGACACGAGTGGAGACGTATTGTCGTTCGAGGGAGGGGAATCGACTGGTCGTCGAGGCTGCAAAGTCCTGTCAAAGCAGTGTACCGCTGGCCAATATACCGTCATAGGAAGAAGTCAGCGACTGTTACTAAGCGGCGTTTTTCAGGTCGTCCGACGTGGTAAAACAGTTGCTGTATGCACTATTTCATACACTATTTCATAGGTGTGCACAAAAAAAACTGTTGGATATAGTGGTATGTCGGTGATTTTTTCCTACCTTTGTTTTCTTAGAAAATAAGTGCATTAAACGTAACCAAAACCAGACTTTTATGAAAGCACATTTCAAACTGTTTCTCGTACTTGGAGTCTTTGGTTTGATGAGCCTTGTGGGCTGTAAGAACGAAGGGCAGAAATCTGCCGAAGGTGCGAAGCAGGAGCAGGTAGAGGCTGCCAAGCAGGAGATGAAAAAAGAGATGACGGACAAGGCCGCTGAAGCATCTCAGGCAGCTCAACAAGCCGCCCAACAGGCAGCCCAAGATACGATGAAGAAAGATACAGCTGCCGGACAGTAGTACCGCTCCACAGGGTCATTAGGGGCTCCACAGGGAGGAGTAATCGCATTTATACTCCTCGTCACATCTGAGCGTATGCATCTTTCAGATGGAAGATGTACGGTCCAGTATTGAGCTTCGTTTTCGGCTCTATCGGGAAGATAGAGAGGGGAGCGTATATAGTCTCTATCCCGAAAGGGAGCGATCGTTGTCGCAAGATGACGTGGAGCTGTTAGCGCTTTTGGAGACGTGGATGCGGGGGGAGGATCCCTTGCGGTTTGCCACCTCGGGTACGACGGGTAGACCAAAAGAGATACGCCTTTCCAGAGCCACAATTGCGGGCTCAGCGCGCAATACTGCCGAAGCGTTTGGTATTCCCCAAGGGGCGACGGCTCTTTTATGCTTACCGTTGCGCTACATTGCTGGTGCGATGATGTTGTTGCGCAGCGCCATCAACGGATGGGAGCTGTATGCGCAGCGTCCGAGTGGGTGCCCGCGGATAAATCGTGCATACGATTTGGCGGCCATGACGCCGATGCAGGTGCGACAGGTGATAGATAGCCAGCCTGCGGCATTGGAGATGATCGGGACGCTTCTCATTGGAGGAGGCGTAGTGCCACGGGATCTGGAGGCGCGATTGGCTACTCTGCGGTATGTGGCCATTTATCACACTTACGGAATGACAGAGACAGCCACCCATGTGGCCTATCGCCGCATCGCGCCTCCTTCGATCATAGCGGATGTGTACACGGCTATGCCGGGGGTGCGATTCGAACAGGCTGAGGATGAGACGCTCATCATCCACGCGGATTACTTATCCGAGCCGGTACACACTAAGGATCGGGTGCGCCTCCTATCGGAGCGTCAATTTGAGTGGCTGGGACGCGTCGACCGCGTCATCAACACGGGTGGCATCAAGGTTCAGGCGGAGTACCTCGAAGAGCACTTGTCGCCCTACATTAACAAGCCATTCGTCGTTGTGGGGCGTCCGCACCCGACCTTTGGCGAAGAGGTAACGCTTGTCGTCGAGGGGAAGGCCACACCGGGAGTAGTCGAACATATCAGAAGGGTCGTTAAGGCGGTCTGCTCGGGGTACACTGCCCCAAGAAAACTCATCTTTCTCGAGGCATTGCCGCGCACACGTAGTGGCAAGATTGCTTTGGGTTCGCTTCAAATACCGAGTGATGTCGTTGACTTTGAGCTCTGAAGACCGCTTTGTGGTGTATCGCTTGCCCCGAGCGACGGATGTGCATATCGTACGACATTTTGGGCAGCTCCTTCCTCTCGAAGCGGTGCATTTTGGCCGAGATGGATTTGTGGTGCGCCCTTTTGACGGTGGTCGTAGGGGATGGTTTTTTCGGGCGGATGCGCACCACCGCAATGTCGAATGGACATTTCGCTCCTTTCGACACCCCCCCGAGCGCGTTGGGATATCGCGGGAGCAATATTTAGAACACTTGAGATGTCTGATAAGTAACCTCCAGGAGGGGGAAAAGGTGGTGCTGTCCCGTAATGCACTGGTGACGCTTGACAGTTTGAGTTTGGAGGAAATTTTTAGTCGTTTGGAGCGGGCATTTCCGGGGGCTTTTGTCTATGCATGGCACAGCCCGGAGACGGGCACATGGGTGGGTGCAACACCTGAGCTTTTGATAAAGCGCACGGATGAGGGGTGGTATGAAACGGTAGCACTAGCGGGCACGCGTAAGTTGGATGCGCACCAGCAGCTATCATGGACGACCAAGGAGCAAGAAGAGCAGCGCTTAGTGACCGAGTATATTGCGGGGGTGCTCCAGCGCTACAGCAGTCGCGTACAAATTGATCCCATTAGTGAGTTGCGCATTGGGCGTCTTTTACATTTGAAAAGTCGTATTGCGTTTTATTCTGAGCAGTCGATGTATGAAATCGCGGAGGCCCTACATCCCACGCCTGCGGTGTGTGGATATCCGAAAGATAAGGCTTTGCGGCTGATTGGATTTTTAGAAGTGCACGATCGGAAATACTACACGGGTTATGCGGGAGTAACGGGGCGAGATGGAGCGCTATACGTCGTGCTACGATGTATGGAATATTTTGACGGGGCGGGGGTGGTGTACGCAGGGGGAGGTATTCTGTCGGGATCTAGCCCCGAAGGCGAATGGGAAGAGACGGAGGCAAAGATGGCTATGTTGACGGCTGTGTTGAAGGGGGATTAGGAATTCGTCTTGCTTGAGCTGTTGGAGGTAGTAGTAGTGGAGCCGGATTCCACTTGTTTCATACCCTCTTTGATTTCGGTTTCGATGGCATTGCGCGCATTGTTGAATTCGCGGATGCCTTTGCCGAGGCCTCGTGCCAGCTCGGGTATTTTACGGCCTCCAAAGAGCAAGAGTATGGCTAAAAAGATGAGCAGGAATTCGTAGCCACCGAGTGAGATGAGCGGTACGTACATAGTTTCGGAATTTTTTATGCTTTCGCGGATTTACACCACGAAGCTAATGAATATTTTACTTACCTAACGCTGTCTGTAGCGAAGTAGTACAGGAGGCGATGTGCGTTGGTAGATGCCTCCTGTACTCATACGTTGCATGGGGGTGGTGTGTTGGGTTAGCCAAAGCGCAAAGTGAGGAGTACTTTGTCGAATTTGTCGAGTTTGCCGGGGGCGAGGAAATACGACTTTCCGTTTTGGCGGAGTACCATTTCGACGAGGTCGTCGACGGCATCTTCATGGTAATCGCCGTCGGGTGCGAGGTCTTCGCGAAAGACGAGGAAGAGATCGTCTTTGGTGCTCCATGCTGGCACGCGATAGCCGCGCTCGGTGAGGAGGGTTTTGGCTTCGCCCATCGCTGCGGCTGTCCATGCTTCCTGGATGCCAGAGACGTACCGCAGCCGATCGATGTCTTCTTGGACTTGTTGAAGGAGTTGCTCTTCGTATTTGTCGGAAAAGGCTTGGATGAATTCTTTTAGTTTTTCGCGGATTTGGGCGACGGTATAATCGTCATAGCTACCTTGGATTTCGCCGAGCACTTTCCAGGGGCGGCGGGTGTAATTTTTAAAATACCCCAGCAGTTTTACGTCGCCCATGAGTATGAGTGGCATTTGCATATCGGAGTACACGCGCAAGAAGTGGTCGAGGGCTTTGACGTACTTTTTCATGGCCTCGGCTTCGGTTTTGCCGGGATCGATGCCGGGTTGTTTTTCGAGTTTTAGATAGTGATCGGATCCCTCGGGAATGTCGGATCCTATGTGTTCGTGGATGTCGAGGCCGAAGCCGTTGAAGAAGCGCGTCTTTTTCTTATTCAAGACGAGGAGGTCGTATTGGAAAGTGCGGTTGACGATGAGCAGGAGGTCGCGCACTTCGAAGCTGTCGTCTACGATGACTTTGGGTTGGACATCCATGGGGAAATAGAGGATTTCGAGGATGTTTTTGGAGACGAAAAGGCCTACGCCGTTGAGGTAGTTGCGGTATTGTACTTGGTTTTCGGCCTCTTCGAGTCGCGCTTTGAGGGTTTGGATGAGTCGTTTGTCGTATTGTTGTTCTTCGAGTTTTTGTACAGCTTCTTTGATGCCGTTTTTGATCTTCAGTTTGAGTTTTTCGTTAGCGGCAGAAGGTGATTCGTTTTTTCGAATGATGGTAATACAGGGGGATTCTTTGACCTGTATGAGTTGGACGAGTTTGTCTTGGAGTCCGTGCGTTTGGATTGTCTGTGTAGTCGTCATGAGGCAATTCGTTTTATTGGTTTGACAAGAGACACGATGTAGGGTGTATCAAAGTACATACCAATGGCCCTTTGCGGGCCACTGGGGGGAAAAACTGTCAGACTATTGGATTATGGCGGGTATGTGGCGGTAAAAATGGCAGTTTGTGTGCAGAAAGTTAGACGCGTCTTCCTCCGCGGAGTTGTTCTTGCAGTGCGGTGAGTTCGTCCCATTTACCTTCGGCGGCCAATGCGGCTTGTTGGGGCCAGGTAGTGGGATCGGCCAGAGCGTAGTTGGGGCCGGCACTTTCGAGGATTTCACGAATTTTGGAGACGGGGGTTTGTGCCAACTGGCGCCATGTAGTGATACCTGCTTCGATGAGGAGTTTTTCGATTTTAGGCCCTATGCCTTCGATGGCTTTGAGATCGTCTTGTTTGTACTGTTTGCGCAGGCCGATTTTGACGAGCCATTTTTCGACTTTCGATTCTTGCACGGCGTCTTGAGAGGTGATGCCCAGGGATTTTTGCAGTGCGATGAGTTCGTCCCATTTGCCTTCGGCGGCTAAGGCTGCCTGTTGAGGCCATGTGGTGGGATCGATGATCTTGTACTTTGCGCCGTATTTTTCGAGTATGCTGCGCAGCTGGTCGGGGCTGGTTTGGGCGAGGTCGGCCCAAGTTTTGATGCCGTTTTCGTGGAGTACTCTTTCCATTGCTGGGCCGATGCCTTCGATGATTTGCAGGTTGTTTTGTGCTTCTGCAGGGATACCTGCGGTCGGGGCTGTGACAAATGGTTGTGCTGTTGCGTCGGCGGATGTTGGTGCACTCGAGCTGTCGTCGGTTTTGGTGCGCTCTAAGAGCTCTTCGGTTTTGGCGAGTTTTTGTCTGAGGTGGAGGATATCTTGATGGAGTTGCTCGCGACTATCGCGGCACACTCTGAGCTTGGCCAACAGGTCTTCGCGATCTGCTTCGGATTGCTGGAATTTGCTCTCAAGATCGAGGTACTTTTGTTTAAAGTGGGCCCAGAGGAGCCAGCCGAGAAACAGGCCTAAGAGGAAGGGCAGCAGCCACCAGAGGAGAAGCCACCACCACGAGCTGAGATCACAGATGCTAAACCATGTCATCCACATCATAGCGCTGTGTTTTTAGTCTTTGATTTCGAGTTCGACCCTGCGATTTTTTTTGCGACCTTCTTCGGTTGTATTTGGTGCGATGGGTTGGTCTTCGCCGGCAGATTGGACGACGATGAGGGAATCGGGTACGCCCCTGCTCTTTAAGTAATCGGCGATTTTTCGGGCTCTGCGGAGTCCGAGTGCGTAGTTGAACTTTCTACTGCTGATGTTGTCGGTATGGCCGGTTAAGTAGACCTTTTTCCCTGTCGCCAAGAGGTGTTCGGCCACCCTGTCGAGGTAGTGCAGCAGTTGGGTATCGCGTATGGGTTGGTTTTTGCCGTATTCGAAGTAGATGCGCTTAGTGGTTTCGAGCGGTGGGGGGCGTCGCTGTAGCACCATTTCATACGTAGAAAAATAGGGTGAATCAGGCACTTCGCTCAGTTGGGCGCTGTGTAATTCGACCTGTGTACTGTCGAGTGGTGGCACGAGCAAGGCCATCAACCGCTGGGCGCGGACCATGCCCATGTCGGTTGCGTCTGTTGGCGTGGCTTCGTCGGGACTGTAGTAGCCGACAATGCGCAGGTATTGATCCTTATCCTGGACCAATGCGAGCACCGAATCCCGCCACTGTTTGTGTTTTTCGCCGAGGATGAGGGTATCGTCACCGATTTTAAACAACAGCGGATGGCTCTTTTTGAGCTCTTGGAGTGAAATCTCTGGTGTGGATACACAACAGGTGCGCGTGCTGCGTTGATGAAATATGTAATAGAGCTGACCGAGGATTAACCAGATGATGATGACAACGGCTCTCATGATGACTGAAGTGTTTTTGATTTTTGCATCCGCAATGTTCGTCTTTGAGATCGGTAGTTTGACAGCGGCAATATAATAAAAAAGAATGAATGCAAGTATGCGCCGTATAATTTTTGATCTTTTTTTTATCGCGTTGTCCTTGCATGGATATGGGCAGGTCGTTGAAGATACGCGCAACGTGAATGGCATTGAGGGAGTGTATAGCGACAGCATCACGGCAAGAGAAGCGGGATTGTGGTGGGCGGATGTGATGCACTTTATAAAATTGTACGAGAATTTTATAAGTAGTCGGGATAGTTTGGATAAGTTGGATGCAGAGCACCGCTTAAGGCAAATGGACTCACTTTTTTCGGAGTGTGTGTGCAAGTCAGAGGTTTTAGATGACCAACGCATCGATACGATGCCCTTTATGGGTGTGGTGCGCGATACGGTCTTGCCGTTTGTGGTGTTGAC
Source organism: Saprospiraceae bacterium (assembly GCA_026996805.1). Taxonomy (GTDB): domain Bacteria; phylum Bacteroidota; class Bacteroidia; order Chitinophagales; family Saprospiraceae; genus S141-43. Next base: position 15,951 of record JALWKB010000109.1, read on the forward strand.
GTATGAATATCCTGACCTGCATCGTCCGCGGTATCGCGCGTGTGTGGTTTTGCCAGATCGAGTGGTACATTTGGAGGATGAGGGGAGTCGACGCAATGTGCGGTTTTGGATGTACAGGCCGGTGATCGCGCCTCGATGGTTGGGTGGGTTGTACTACAATGCACTACCATTGCACCGCGACAGTACAGCATCGACGTGGATGGTCTTTGGGTATAGGCAGCTCGGTACGTATCATTGCCGCAAATTTATCGATGTACTGACGGTTGGGAGAGATGGCGGGGTACACTCAGGGCGGCCTGTGTTTTATGGCATACCGGAAGGGGGTGTTGCCGTGCGGTATGTGGTCGATTATTCGCGGGAGGCCTTTGTACATGTCAATTACGATACGGCATTGGGACGTATCATGATGGACCACCTCTGTCCGTTAGGGCGGCATCCGGATGGCAGCGTGCGTCTTGTGCCCGATGGGACGTATTCGGCCTTTGTGCCCAAGGGGGAGAAGTGGTATTATGTCGACAAGGTATTTAAGGATCCCCCGCGCAGGGAATTTGTGCCGGTGCCGTCTTCCTCATTGGACAAGCGTCGGGATTTGTTTGGCAGAGAGCGCAAGGAGCGTCGGAAGCGGAGGGCGAGGTGATTTTCCTATCTTTGTCCGTATAAAATCGTTGACACATGGGTGGACTATTAGCGGGTAAGCGCGTACTCCTAACAGGGGGAAGTCGCGGTATTGGAAAGGCGATGGTGGAGGCTTTTGTAGCCCAGGGAGCTCGCGTACTCTTCACCTA
>JALWKB010000110.1 GCA_026996805.1 Saprospiraceae bacterium
ATAAGTTTGCCGCCCATCTGCAAAAACACCAACTCGCCGAACACCCCGTCTTGCTGCGCGTCGAACACGGCGCGGGACATGGTGCCGGTAGGTCGAAGGCACAACATCTGGCCGAGATGACCGATAAGTTGGCATTTATTTGGTATGAAATGGGGCGACGTCCCCATTGGAGATAGTGTAAGCATGGGCTTATGACGACCTACCAATTGCTCATACGATTTGTCGATTATTTGATCGTAGCGCTATTGATTTACTATTTGTATCGCCTGCTGCGTGGCACGCGAGCTTTTAACATCTTCTTGGGGTTGTTGTTGATCTATTTTTTGGGGTGGTTGGTGCGTTGGCTCGACATGCGGTTGTTGTCGACGATCTTGGAGCAGTTTCTCAATATCGGTGTCATCGTCATTGTGATCATCTTTCAACCCGAGATACGGCGTTTTCTCCTCATTTTGGGGAAAAATGCCTATGATCGGCGCCTCAAAAAATTGGCATCCATCTTTAATTACCGCGACGGGCAGCTTTTGACGCGAGAAGAAATCGGTGAAATCGTCGGTGGAGTGCGCGCGATGAGCCGTCAGAGACTCGGTGCGCTGATCATCATCCTCAAAGACGAAAGCCAACTGGTATTTGATACAGGGGTAGATATCGATGCTTTAATTCGTAGGGATTTGTTGCTTGCTATTTTTGACAAGGATAGCCCCTTACACGATGGAGCAGTGACGATTTATGCCCATCGCATTCAAAAGGCGCGAGTGATTTTGCCCATCAGCAGGCGTGAAAAACTGCCATCGGTGTTAGGATTGCGCCATCGCGCCGCTATGGGTATTACCGAAAGCGTCGACTGTTTGGCCGTCATTGTATCGGAAGAAAACGGTAAGATCTCGCTATCGCGCGAGGGCAATATTGAGTACGATGTGTCGACTGAGAAGCTCGAGCGGGTACTTTACGAGGAGTTTGTCGAAATACCTCACTCCCAGACCAATGGCGACTGGACACGTCGCTTTAAGATACCCACCCACCTACGCTAAGGGCGTATCTTCGACGTTGAGATAAACCACAATCCCAAAAAGGTCAACAATCCGTTGAGGGCAATAATGGTAAAGCCAAACCGAAAGCCTCCGAGAAGTGCTTCTGAATTGATGTCAATCAAATAAGACAACACTGGGGCAGCGATGACGACGAGGGGTATCCATCGGTCGCGCACTGGATTGTGCATCAGCATGCCAAAGCTGAACATGCCGAGCAAGGGACCGTAAGTGTAGCCAGCTACGCGAAAGAGACTGTTGATGACGGCATCGTCATTGATCCAATAGTACAGCAAAATAATGACAAAGAGCAGGCCTGCAAAAGCCGCGTGCACGCGCTTGCGAATTTGGGTCTTTTGGCGCTCCGTCTTGGTCACATCCGACGGCAAACGCAATATGTCGACGCAAAACGAAGTCGTCAACGCAGTGAGAGCACTGTCTGCACTGGAATAGGCAGCCGCAATGAGCCCAATGATAAAGGCAAGGCCGATCAGAGGACCTAAGTACTTTAAGGCGAGTAGGGGGTAAAGCTCGTCGGTGCGGTTGGGTATCTCTATACCGTGATTCCACGCGTAGATATAGAGCAATCCGCCGAGGCTTAAAAATACCATTTTCACCACAAAGAGGACCACAGCGAAGAGGGTCATGTTTTTCTGCGCATCGACAATATTGGGACAGCTGAGGTTTTTTTGCATCATATCTTGATCCAGCCCCGTCATAACGATGGCGATGAGTGCTCCGGAGATGAATTGCTTGTAAAAATTGTTGGGATCCGACCAGCCGTTGTCGAAGAAAAACCACTGTGCCAGATCGTATTCCCTCAACAGTCGCGGGATGTCCAACCAGCCGGCCTGGAGTGTGTGTAAAATGGCGCCAATAGTCAGCACGACAGCTGTGAGCATGCTGACCGTCTGCAGAGTGTCGGTCCAAACGATGGTCTTAATCCCACCGCGGTAGGTGTACGTCAGGATCAATAAAATCGTGATAGCTACTGTATGCCAAAACTCCAAGCCCATGGGGCCCGTCACAAAGCGGTCTAACACGAGCGCTACCAAAAATAGCCGAAACGCGGCTCCGATCGTACGCGAAAGCAAAAAGTAAAAGGCCCCCCACAGATATGCATTGTTGCCAAAGCGCTGGCCGAGATACTCATAGATCGAAGTGAGATTGCGACGATAGTACATGGGCATAAGTACAAAGGCGATGACGGCATACCCCACCATGTAGCCCATGACCATTTGCATGTACGAAAACTTCATATTGGGTCCATCTTCCCCCACCACGCCGGGTATGGAGATAAAAGTCACTCCGGAAAGTGTGGTACCGATCATGCCAATGGCCACTAACAGCCATGGAGATTTTCTACTGCCGATGTAAAAATCTGCGTTGGTCGCCGATCGCCCCGTCCAGTGGGACAAGATCATCAGCAATCCAAAATAGAGGGTAACGACTATCAGTATGTGGATCGGTTCGAGCATTGGACGTAGAATCTGCCGATAAAGCGATGGACAAATTTATGAAATATCCTAAGGGACGACTTCAGGGCGTCGATAGAATAAAAATTTTTTTATAAATTTGTGGATAGTAGGTGGAAACAACAATCTCAAAGGCTGGCTGACCCATAAAAATCCACATTGATGAAGGCAAAAGTGCTATATGTTTTACTTTTTTGCCTCACTATTTCCTCGTACGTTGTGGGGCAGAAGTACTTGGGAGGTGGTCATGGCCAGGTGCAGGCGGTGTATAGCAGTGACGAATGGGTGGAGCCGTATCCCGGGACTTTCGTAGCTAAGGCGGAAAACACCATCAATGGCAGAGGTCTTGATGCCAGACTCATGGGAGCATCGAGGTTTTTATCCCAAGCTACCCTCGGATATGATATGCAACTGATCGAGGAAGTAGCCCAGAAGGGCATTGAGCGGTGGTTGGAAGAGCAGTTTAACCAACCGCCTCCCAACATGCACGATTTAACACAGGAAATCTTCGAGATATCGAATGCCTACAGTGTAGAAGTAGGGGGCACGGACCCCGAACGGCTTCCCCAAAGGCCGTCGTATTACCACTTCCTCTATGCTTGGTGGGAATACAATGTCTTCAATCGGCGGGATATGCTGCGGCAGCGGGTAGCCGAGGCCTTGAGTGAAATCTTTGTCGTGTCGTACGAAGATGCCAAACTGCGCGCTCGCGGCCTCTCACTGGCTGCCTACTGGGACATCTTGACGCGCAATGCCTTTGGCAATTTTTACGACCTGCTGCACGACATCACCTACAGCCCGACCATGGGCTTGTATCTGTCGCATTTTAACAACCCCAAGAGCGACCCATCGAAAAATCGCCACCCCGACGAAAACTATGCGCGTGAAATCATGCAGCTCTTTACGATCGGGCTATACGAACTCCATATCGACGGCACGCGCAAGAAAGATGCACAAGGCAATGACATCCCCACCTACGACAACGACGACATCAAGGAGCTGGCCAAAGTCTTCACCGGACTATCGGCATCGGCCGTGATCGAAAATCCGTATTACGATACAGCGCGGTTTAACATCTATTGGGGGTGGACCGACTTTTCGAAGCCGATGCGTATGTATGAGGAGTGGCACGAACCCGGAGAAAAGCGCCTCTTCGGCGGCAAGGTGGTCATACCCGCTGGACAGACGGGCGACGAAGACATTGCCATGGCCTTGCAAGCGCTATTTCAACATCCCAATGTAGGGCCCTTTATCGCACGCCGACTCATCCAGCGCTTAGTTAAGTCCAACCCCACACCGCAATACATCCGCGATGTAGCGGAGGTCTTCAACGACAACGGCTACGGGGTGCGCGGCGATCTCAAAGCCGTCATACGCGCTATACTCCTCCATCCCGAAGCGCGCGACTGTGCGTGGATGTATCACCCGTCCAACGGAAAATTGCGCGAGCCCTTGCTGCGCTATACCCATTTCGCCTTTGCCATGCCCAAAATCCATCCCTATGGCTATTATTGGAACGTAGGCACGGACTTCGGCGAACGCGTGGGGCAAAACATAATGGGATCACCTTCGGTCTTCAATTTTTACAGCCCGGAGTACGCTCCCTTAGGGCCTCTTCGAGATAGAGAGTACGTAGCACCTGAGTTTCAGATACTCAATACGCGTACGGTCATCGAATGGGGCAATTACGTCTACCAGTTTGTCCATTGGGGCAACTTGCTGGACGATTGGACCAGCGTGCCGGCGCGCACTACGGTTGATCTACGGCACCTGTACGACTATGCGCGGACGGGTGAGCCGC
>JALWKB010000111.1 GCA_026996805.1 Saprospiraceae bacterium
ACGGGAATGATGCCTTTGTTGAAGAGCTCTATGAGCTTATGGATGATGAGTGGGCGAATACCCGAATATCCACTTCGAAGGCCGAGAATCTTCAGCAATAGCATGAGCCGTGAAATCTCCTCTGGCAAGGGGGCACCTAAGCCACAGGCATGGGATAGAAGTAGGTTGTGCTGGAGTATATGCAGTTGTTGAGGGGAGATTTGTACATTGCACAGTGAACCAAAGCCCGTGTTGATGCCGTAGTATGCTTTATTTTCCCGCTGGAGTAGTGCTTCGAGTTTTACTCTGCTGTCTTGAAGCTCGTCTGAGATGCGAGGATCACAGTGCAATTGGACTTTGTTTTTACACCAGTGGTATACTTCCTCAGCGCCGTAATGCGAATGGTCGATGGTGACATCCATTGATTTGTGCAATTAAATCGCGTGTCGGCCTCAAAGATAGTGACTTACCAGTAAGGGAGGTACTGCACAATACGCAAACCCAGGCCATAAGACTGAATATGGGGTCGGGCGTATCTTTTCTCCGTGAGGTTGATGCGCCAGTCTTTATGACGAGGATCCAAAAGGCTGATGTGGTAGTTGAGGAATAGTTCGATAGCGGTGTAGTCGAGGAAGAAATACCGCACGTTTCCGTCGATTCCGACGTACCACTGTACGGACGACCAAGGGCTGGAATTTTGCAAGGACGGATGTTGGCGGAGCAAGAGTTCGAAATCTGGATTGTTGAGGGCAAAAAACTGTGTTGGAGTCAGCGCTGTGGAATCTCGGAAATATTGCCCCTCGGTTTGTGTGTCGAACTGGTATGTCAGTTGTACTCCGATGCCGTACTGCCAGTCCTTGCGATAGGTCTTGCTGGGTTTGGTCCACACAAAAGTGTAGTGCAGGGGGATGGATAGGGATTGTTTGCGTATGAAATAGTAGAGGGGCTGCGGGGAAGGGGAATTCTCCTTGAAATGATATCGCCCAGAGGCATAGCCGAGACCGACCTCAAGGCGGTGTCGGTTACCGAAGTCTAAGCCATAGAGAAGACTTGCATGGAATGTCGGTCGAATCTTTTGCTGGAATTCGTCTTTGCCGAAGTGGTCGAAATTTGACCAGCGTGGAATCTGCATTTGTCCCTGAGCGGTAAAATAGGAATACCGACCGCCGGCCTGAGACCAAAGAGGCACTGTTGTGAGGGCGAGGAGGCAGAGCGCAATGAGTTGGCAAAGAAACGAGGGACTAAACCCTGAGGGCGGCCTTTTCAAATACACGCTCTTGCTGAACTGTTGTTACTGCACTTTTTCTGCGATTGTACCGACGGCTTTGAAACGCAGGCCGATTTCGTCGTCGATGAATTTGTCTTTGAGGTTGTCGAAAAACTTTTTGGACTTGTATTTGATGCCGAATTCGGTTCGGTCGATGATGAAGGGGAGGGATTCGATGGTGCAGATGTTGTTTTGGCAGTGGAATTTGACTTTAAACTTTATGGGTTTTGAGATCCCTTTGACGATGAGGGTCCCCGTTACTTCGTGGGTTGCTCCGTCTTGGTCATTGGTGAGGGGTGTGATTTTATGGGTGATGAAGCTGGCACGAGGATATTTGTCGACTTCGAAGAAGTCGGCGCTGCGCAGGTGATTTTCGAGTTTTGCTTTCCATTCGCCTTCGAGGTCGTGGTTTTCGATAGTTGTCATGTCGATGACCACTTTGCCGTTGACGAGTTGGCCGTTGAGGACGCCGAATTCTCCGTCTTCGATTTTTACAATGCCGTTGTGCGTACCGGTGGGTTTGGATCCTTCCCAATAGACGAGGCTTTGGGAGGTGTCGATTTTATACGTTTGGACGTCTTCTGTTTTGATGTGAGGGATGTCGCTTACTGCTTCATCTTTGGTGATATGTGCTTTTTCGCCTTTGGGTTTGGTGTCACAGGCGAGGATAGTCACTGCGCTGAGTGCGACCAAGAGGATGTGGTTTGCTTTCATCACTGCAGAGTTTTGGCTTTTTCTAATACTCCAGCATACAACGCCTCGTATTGTGGCAATATTTTATGGATGTGAAATGCACTTGCACGTTTGCGCGCATTTTGGGACATTTGGTTGTACAGTTGAGCATCCTGGAGTACTTGCAGGGCGCGTTGGCACATGTGGTCGATGTGGCCGACATCGACGAGGAAGCCCGATTTTCCGTCATCGACGACTTCGGGCACACCTCCTACGCGGGTGGCTATGACGGGCACTCCGGAGGCCATGGCTTCGAGAAGCACCAAGCCGAAGCTCTCGCTTTCGGAAGCGTGTAGCATGAGGTCGGATGCACTCAGTAGGGCATGGATGAAGTCCATTTTGCCGAGGAAGTGCACGCGATGACAGATTTTGTACTCCCGGCATTTGTTTTCGAGGCTCAGACGCGTGGGGCCATCGCCGACGAGGAGAAGCACGGAGGGGATAGCCTTGTGTATGCATACGAAGGCTTCGAGGACATCTTCGACGCGTTTGAGCGGGCGGAAGTTGGAGATGTGGATGATGATTTTTTCCCCGTTGGGGGCAAAGTGTTGTCGTATTTTGCGCGTGACTTCGGGAGGAGGTGATTGGTGGCGGGAAGGCACGAAGTTGTAGATCACATCGATATGGCGTTGGATGCCGAACTTTTGGATGGTTTCGCCTTTGAGGAAGTGGGACACGGCTGTGACGCGGTCGGAGTGCGTGATGCCGAATTTTACGACGGGAAAGTAGGAGGGGTCCTTACCCGTGAGGGTGATGTCGGTACCGTGTAGCGTGAGTATTACGGGCACATGACGTCCGTGGTCGTGCAAAATTTGTTTGGCTAAATATCCCGCTGTGGCATGGGGGATGGCATAATGGACGTGAAAGAGGTCGAGCTTTTCGTACAACCCAATGTCTACCATTTTGCTGACTAAGGCCGACTCGTAGGGGGCATAGTCGAAGAGGGGATATGGGGCGGGGGCGACTTCGTGATAGTATACGTTGAGGGCATCTGCGCTGAGTCGAGCGGGGCGGTCATAGCTGATAAAGTGTACAGCATGGCCCTTTTGGGCGAGGGCGAGGCCGAGCTCGGTTGCAATGATGCCACTACCGCCGTAGGTGGGATAACACACAATGCCGATCTTCAAGCCCTGTCGTGAAGTGTCGATCATGAATGCATGAGCTTTGATGATTGACCATTATAACATTTATCGCACAAAATTGTGGTACAAGTATCCAAAATTGTCCGTTGTATAGAATGAAATTAATACGACAGGGCCATTGAACATATTTTTTATCACGGGCTTTAATGAGGTAGACGTCTTATAGGGAATGTATGAAATGGCAGTTGGAGCATATCCGCACGGAGCCAGCATTGAAAGATGAGATTGATCGACTCATTCGAGAAGGGCGCTATCCACATGCGGTGATGTTTTATGGTCCTTCTGGATCGCCAAAGGTCCGCTTGGCTCTTAGTTGGGTAAGTGCTTTGCTTTGTTTAGCGGCTGACCAGCGGCGTCCGTGTGGTCAGTGCCGTTCCTGCCGTTATATGGAGCAGTTGATGCATCCCGATTTGCACTGTGTAGTACCAGTGCCCTCGGGTTATGCCCGCGAGGGAGAAGTGTTGAAATGGTGGTCAGAGAGCATTGTCGATCATCCCGAATTGCAGCTCACAGAGTGGGTAGACATTATCCAGTCGCGGGCGAGTAAGAGGAAAGATGCAGAAAGTGCCGCTGGTCCTGGGACAGGAGGAGCCAGGAGGGTGCGGGCCAATATATCCGCGGAGGCGCTCCTCGAGGCAATGGAAACGATGTACCACAAGAGCTATGAAGGTGGGGCAAAAGTGCTCTTTGTGTGGATGCCCGAATATCTGGGTAAAGAGGGCAATCGCTTGCTCAAGCTGGTCGAAGAGCCCCCCGACGATGCGTATATCGTCTTTGTAGCTGAAAAGCTCCATCCGATATTGCCTACATTGCTCTCAAGGGTGTGGAAATTTCCTGTTCCTCCCTATTCGAGGGAGGATTTACTGCACGTGTTGGAGGGGTCATCGGCGCAGCTGGATCACTTCAAGGGTGTAGAAGGCTTTGACGGGAGGGATTACGAGGGGGTGCGCTATTTTATGCAAAGGGATAATCTGGAATACCTCGAGCGATGGATGGAGGCCATCATGCAGGGGGATCGTCTATTGTGGCGCAAGGAAGCCGATGCTCTTCAAAGGCGCAGTACGGATGATATCCTCGCACTATTGAAGGGATGGCTATTTGTGCTGCAAAAGGGGCTGGAATGGCGTGCCT
>JALWKB010000112.1 GCA_026996805.1 Saprospiraceae bacterium
GCAAGGTCGTATAACTCCCACCGATAGGGCACGCTCGTACGCGCGTAGAGATGGAGCTTTTCCCTCATCGGATTGGGATAAAGCAGTATCTCCCAACGGTCAGCGATTTTTTTTTGCGTGTTGTTATTGGTCGTGACGGCTTCGATGCGGTCAATCCTCCCCAATTGATAATGGGTGACGAAGAGCTCTCCCTCGAAATTTTCGCCAAAAGAGGCATAGGCATAAGCGTTGTACTTGCCGAGATCATGGCTCTGCCACGTACCCGTGGTGCTGTCGTATCGCAGTACCCAGATGCGCCCCGAGCAAAAATCGCCGACAAAGTACCATCCATAGAGCGTAGGATAGCGCTGCCCGCGATAGACGTAGCCACCTGTGACAGAACAATCTCCCTTGCCGTGGTAATACTCGAAGATGGGGAAGACATAATTGCTGCGATCACCACAGCCTTTGAGGTTAAACTCTTTCGTGCCTTCGTAACAACGCCAGCCGTAATTGGCCCCTCCACTTGAACGAGCAGGCTGAAAATTGACCTCTTCGACCTTTTTCTGGCCCACATCGGCGATGTAGAGATCTCCCGTCAGCCGATCAAAGGAAAATCTCCAAGGATTGCGCAGGCCATAAGCCCAAATCTTATCGTTGGCATCGTTGCGACCGACAAAGGGATTATCCTCAGGGATGGTATAAAACGGTGCGCGCTCGACATTGACATCGATGCGCAGGATTTTGCCGAGATGCGTCTGCAGGTTTTGACCGTAATCATGCGGATCGTTGGCACTGCCCCCATCGCCTGTGCCGATGTAGAGATAGCCATCGGGGCCGAAGACCATACCACCGCCATTGTGATTGGAGTACGGCTGCATAAAGGTGAAGAGTACCTGCTCGGAATCCGGATCGGCCTTGTTGGAGTCAGTGGCACTCCGTTGATAGCGGGCTATGACCGTGCGCCGTGGTCGTGCAGCGGTATAATTGACGTAGAAATAGCCGTTGTCCCTGTAATTTGGGTGGAAAGCAAGGCCTAATAGGCCCATCTCCTGCCCATTACTGGCTACACGAGAGCGAATGTCGAGAAAAGGCTCTTCCTCCACCGTGCCGTCCGGCCAAACGATGCGTATCCTGCCCTTGCGCTCAACGACAAACAACCGCTCATCACCACAATGCTGAATGTCTACGGGCAGTTCGAGCCCCTTCGCAAAGGGCACAATCCGAATGGAGGGAACATCTTGCGCTTGGAGGCCCATGACAGACCAAATGATGCCCCAAAGCAGTAAAAAATACTTTGCGAATTTCTCTCTGTTATTAGCATGAAATGGTGCGCTGCGGTAGCTGAGGTACTGATCAGTCTCCACGCACCTCGGAGCTGGAGCTGGAAGGTGTGTTTTCGCGTTTGCCATTTTTGCCCTGGTTGTTTTGCATGGTATCTTCAAAATCCGCCTCATTGTGATCGGATGAGCTCGCTTGGTGGGTAGCGTGCCCATCTGTTGTGGTAGAGACGATGTCTTCGCGTTGGTCTTGGCTATCGGTAGTGGTGTGCTCTTCGGTGGAGGTGTGCTGGTCTTCAAAGGGACGTGGGCCGATGAGTTTTTCGACGTCGGACTTTAAGAGCACTTCTTTTTCGAGGAGGTGGCGGGCCAGGATTTTTAGTTCGTCGAGGTGTTTGGTGAGCAAGTCTTTGGCGCGTTGGTATTGCTCTTGAATGATTTTGCGCGCCTCTTCATCGATGATGCGCGCTGTCTCTTCGGAATACGGTTTTTGAAAATTGTCCTGCAGCAGGCTGTAGAAGGATACGTATCCCACTTTTTCGTTCATACCATAGGTGAGGATCATGTTGTAGACGATCTTGGTGACGTGGTCTAAATCGTTTTGTGCGCCGGTGGAGATCCTGCCGAAGATGATTTCTTCTGCGGCACGACCGCCGAGGGTCATACAGATTTGGTCGAGGATCTGCTCTTTTTGGACGATGTATTCCTCTTTGGGCAAGTACTGGGCATAGCCGAGTGTGCCGACGCCGCGTGGCACAATGGTGACTTTGACGAGGGGTGAGGCGTGTGGGAGAAACCATCCGCAGATGGCATGCCCCGATTCGTGGTAGGCGATAATTTCCTTTTCGCGGGGGGAGATGACCTTGTTTTTCTTTTCGAGGCCGCCAATGACGCGGTCGAGAGCAGCGTGGAAGTCCTCCATTTCGACTTCCTTTTTGTTTTTGCGCGCGGCGATGAGGGCAGCTTCATTGCACACATTGGCAATATCGGCCCCTGCAAAGCCGGGCGTCATCTCGGCAAGGACCTTGGGGTCGACTTCCTTGGCGGTCTTGATGTTTCGCAAGTGTACGACGAAGATTTCTTCGCGCTCTTTGAGGTCGGGCTTTTCAATGGCGATCTGTCGGTCGAATCTGCCGGGGCGCAACAGGGCCGGGTCGAGTATGTCGGGCCGGTTGGTGGCTGCCATGAGAATGACGCCTTTGTCGGTCGAAAAGCCGTCCATCTCGACGAGAAGCTGGTTGAGCGTATTTTCGCGCTCATCATTGCCGCTGTGGATGTTGATGCGCCCACGTGCCCGACCTATTGCATCAATTTCGTCAATGAAGACGATACACGGTGCCTTTTCGCGGGCCTGACGGAAGAGATCCCGCACGCGCGAGGCACCCACACCGACAAACATCTCTACAAAATCCGATCCAGAGATGGAGAAAAACGGCACGTCGGCCTCCCCCGCCACAGCTTTGGCGAGCAAGGTCTTACCCGTACCCGGGGGACCTATTAGTAGGACACCCTTGGGTATTTTCCCTCCCAACGCCGTGTACTTTCGCGGATTTTTGAGAAAGTCGACGATCTCCATGACTTCCACCTTGGCCTCTTTGAGCCCAGCCACATCGGCAAAGGTCACTTTCACCTTGTCCCTCTTGTCGAAGAGCATGGCACGCGACTTGCCTATGCTGAAAATCTGTCCGCCACCAGCACCCCCTCCCGTCATGCGGCGCATGATAAAGATCCATACACCGACGATGAGCAAGAAGGGCAAAATCCAACTCAACAGCGGTGCTAACCAGTTTTCGCGCTCAATCCATATGGGATCCACACGCCTCTCTTCCGGCAAAGTGGCGTTGATCTTGTCGATTTTCTCTTGAAAGATTTCGGGTGGGCCGATGTGAAAGTAATACTGCGGATTGACGCCAGCAAACCCCGGCTTGACGGCATCCTTGTACTCCTCCTTCTGGAGTGCCTCTTTCTTGAGGTAAATGTGCGCGTACTTTTGGTTGACGACCTCGAGCTTTTCGATATCGCCGCTCCTCAACATCTTTTCAAAGCGCGAAAAGCTGATGGGGTCGTTGCGGTACGACGTCAGCGAATAGAGGTTGACCCCGATCAACGCCAAGATGATCAAACCATAAATCCAGTACGCGTTAAACCCCTTGCCCGGCCCCTTTAGGGGATTGCGATTTTTGTTTTTACTGCTCATCTGCGTAGATCAACCCTGTTTGTGTATCCAATTCTCGTCTATATGTCAACAGCTCATGGTATAGCTTAGTTCAAAACTCAAAACTGCAGGATGTGTCGGTTCATTGTGTCGGTCAGCCAATTTTCAAAGGAGGTCGTCGAAGTCGGTGCGCTGTGCATCCGCCCAAAGGCCTTCGAGGTCGTAAAAACTCCTCGTTGCAGGATAAAAGACGTGCACCACCGTATCGAAATAGTCGAGTAGGGTCCAATTGCTCGTTTCGTAACCCTCCACATGTGAAGGCGTCAGTGCCAACTCTTCCTTGACTTTTTGCTGAATATTTTGGACGATCGTCCGTATCTGCGTCGGAGATTCTCCCTCACAGATGATAAAGTAATCCGCAGGGCGCACATCCAATTTGCGAAGGTCGAGCTGTACGATTTTACGCCCCTTCTTGTCTTGAATGCTTCGGATGATCAGCTCGTTGAGTTCTTCAGTGCTCGGCAAGCGCGCGACCCTGGCTCTTTCGATGGCTTTCAATAAACGCGGTATTTTGGTTTGGTCGATGGTAGTACGATTTCATACAAAGATACGAAAAAACCACGGATTTGTTCTTTAACTTGGCTGCGAAAAATTCGTACGCATACCCATGCAGTATATGCACAGCCACCGGATGATTTTTCTCAAAGAGGTGGATTCGACCAATCGCTATGCCCTCCAACATGCCGACACCGAACATTGGGAAGAAGGTACCGTCGTATGGGCAGAGCATCAACACAAGGGTAGGGGACGTAGAAACGCGCCGTGGTACGG
>JALWKB010000113.1 GCA_026996805.1 Saprospiraceae bacterium
AATCACTGGCCGTGTAATCCTGAAAATACGCAGTGTACAGATAATAACCAAACAGCTTGACCAAACTCAATCCGGCAGTCAACTCTACCTGTACGGCAAAAAACCTCTGTGACGCTCGATATTTGTAATATTGCCCAAACAACCGCACTTTCACCCCTGCATCCCATGGCGAATAGCCCTCCACCTCCTCATCCTCGCCAAAGGTCTTCACCACACTCAATATCCTACCAGCATATGCTCCCACCGTCAGGTAACCCTGAAAAGTCACCGTATCAATATGCGGCATAAAGAAATAGGGAAACGGCACCATTGCCCTCCTCGGATAATGCACCTTGCCCCCGTGTACCTCCACATTGACACTGCGAATGTAGTACTTCCATCGAAAGAGATTGTCCGTATACCGCTCATGGTAACTCATCGCAATGCTATAGACCCACCGGTCCCCTACATGCGTAAGCATCTCGATCCCCACATAGGGCTGAAACTTTCGGTAATACGAATCCGACAACACCCGCCAGAAGAGTCCATCTCCTTTAAACTTCACTGACTTGTTTATCGCATGCGTCCAGGTTGATCCCATCATCAATACCCATACCCTGTCAGGAATAGGAGGAATACTATCGCTGCCTCGCATCCCGACAGATATCATCACTGTCATCAACATCCAGCTATAGCGCAGGGTGTTGCCCATATGTACCACCCGCATAAGCAAACTATTACTTTTTCAATTGAAATTTTACCCGAAGATCACCTTTCAACGTACCATAATATTGTCGTCCATCTTCTTCATTTCCTGCTCGAAGATACATATTGACGTTTATATTAAATTTAAGATCATATTCAATGTAGTCATCATATTCCTCCTTCACAAACCGGGTCACTCGTATCCACTTGCCATACTGATCATTGTCCCATTGCCGCAGTTTATCATAATTCGGAACATACCACTTTTCTATATACTCCCTTCCAAAATGGCGAATAATATTAGTATCAGAGCGCAAAGCCCTATTAGGTTCAAGAAAAGCTACGTAAGTCCCTATATCATATTTTTCTCCAAATTTTGGGCAATCCATATAAATTAAAACTTCATACAGATTAAAATCATAATCATACCCTATGGGCAAATATCCGTCATGGTTGCGATAGTAGCGCTCATAGTCTTCGATTATCACTTGAGGAGGTACATCTTTCCCATAAGATGGCGTGGCTAATTTAAAACTAAAAAAAATGTCATCCTCCGCGTAAAAATTCGTACCAATGTGTAGAGATTTGGCAAAGACACCAATTAAAGAGTCGACGGTCCCTCCCAATCGAATAGGAGAATCCACGGGAAAGATGGCCGCATATCCCATTCCCACATAGAGATCCGTAAGGCAAATGGGAGTGTTGCGGAGCGTACCCACGAAGTAGTTGGTAAGAAGTGATGTGTCGACATATTCACAGCCCGAAAATATCTCATCCAGGCACTTCAGTTCAAAGGCACGCTGCTTCTGGCAACTCCACAGTAAGCCCATCGTCAAGAGAAACATCAATAATCGCATATGGCGGCGTTTATTGGATGAATATGTAATCAACACTTAAAAATAAGCATTTTTAAGGTATTTTCTACGGATTCACTTACCAAGGCAAATGTTAAAATTTAGTTAAAATTCGTCTGTAGAACCATCTTCACCACCTTGATAACCTCTCCATCATTTTGTGTGCCCCATACATTGTATTCGAAAAAGTACTATTATACACCGTTTCACCGAAAAAACACATGCCCCCCCACCCCTCCGTGCTCTCTGCGGTTTAAAAAAGACTCTTCGGGAGGGGGAGAGAAACTACAGAGCGCACAGAGTCATTACAGAGCGCACAGAGAGCGCAGCTACTCAAAGCTCCGCATCCTCAAAAGGCCCACAAAGGTCCAATATTTCACACAGTAAATTATATAGAGATGCAAACGATAGCGTCGGAGTAGACACAATCCTCAAGAGGGAAACTGCGTATTTTTGTCATCTCAGAAGTCATTGGAGTATGCCAAGAACCGTTTACCTCTTCCTATTCATACTTGTATGGATGCAGTCCTGCGGAGAAGTGCAGCGGGAGCCCCTTCCCTATTTGGGCGGAAAGGTGCCCGTGTACGATAGTAGCGGGCAGGTCATTGATTCCACTTGGCACCGCATACCCCTTTTCTCCTTACTGGATCAAGACAGCCAGCGCTTTACGCGTCAAATGCTCGATGGCAAGGTATTTGTGGCCTGCTTTTTCTTCACTTCGTGCCCGTCGATCTGCCCGCGGATGATACGGCAGATGCAGCGCTTGCGCCACATAACCGATACGCAACGCGTCGTGCTCCTGTCGATCACCATCGACCCCAAACGCGATACGCCCAAGCGCCTGCGCAAGTACATCGCCTCCAATGATCTGTACACGCCCAACTGGTATTTCCTCACCGGCAGCAGAGACAGCATTTATCCATTGGGCATGGAAGGCTTCAAACTCGCCATGGCCGAAAACAGCGCCTCGCCCGGCGGATTTGTACATTCCGAGCACTTCGTGCTTTGCGATGGAGAGGGGCACATCCGCGGCTTTTACAAAGGCACCGACGCGGCAGAAGTAACGCGCTTAGCCCATGACATCAAATGGCTCTTGGAGGAAGAACAAGCACTATAGGCATCGTGCTAAGCCCCTCCAGGTACACCCATTGAGCATTTTGCTCTATATCTTTGCCCATACACCATTCGAATGATAGCGATGTACCGCTCCAGAGCTCCGCTGCGTATCGTCTTTTTTGGCACGGCCGACTTTGGCATTCCCACGCTGCACCATTTCATACGGGACCCTCTCTACGACATTCGCGCGGTGGTCACTGCTCCTGACCGGAAGGGCGGTCGAGGGATGCGACAGATTCTCCAGTCGCCGATCAAGCGCTATGCGCTCGAGCACGATCTCCTCATTTTACAACCGCCCAACCTGAAGGCACCGGACTTCGTCGATCGCCTTGCCGCGCTTGAGGCCGATGTCTTTGTAGTAGTGGCCTTTCGGATGCTTCCCGAAGTGGTCTGGTCGATGCCCCCCTTGGGCACCTTCAATCTACACGCCTCCCTACTGCCTCGCTATCGCGGAGCTGCGCCCATCCACTGGGCCATCATTCGCGGCGAATCCCTTACGGGGCTGACCACCTTTAAAATTCAGCATCAGATCGACACGGGCGACATCGCTGATCAGGTGGTCGTGCCCATCGGTCCGACGGATACTTTTGGCACCCTCTACCACAAGCTCCAACCCCTCGGCCCTCTCCTCATGGCTAAAACCCTCGACAAGCTGCGCACCGGTCGCCTCGTCCTCCACCCGCAGGATGACCGCCACGCCTCGCCGGCTCCCAAGCTCTTTCATCGCGACTGCCAAATCGATTTCCACCAACGCGGCTGGGAGGTGTACAATTTCATACGCGGATTATCGCCATACCCCACCGCCTGGACACTGCTCGAGGGCAAGGAGCTGAAAATATTCGGTGCGCGGCTTGGCCAGACCCATCACCTCCGGCCCGGAGAAATCTACACCAATCAGCGCGATACTTTGTGCATCGGTACGCTGGACCGAGATCTGGTGGTGGAAGAAGTGCAACTCGCCGGCAAGCGGAAGATGAGCATCCGCGAATTTCTCAACGGCTATACGATCACTACGAAATGTGTTGGATGAGTGCGATGAGCAGGCGCGTCATCCATCGAAAAAACTCCCACTCTTTTATCCCTCCTTCCTGAACCACTTCGACGCCTTCGCCCATGACCTTCATCTCTTGCGTATCCCCCAACCACATGCTCAACAGATATACCAAGCAAAGGGCACTGACCGCCCACAAGGTCCACGCCAAATAGTCGATTAAGGGACGTTTTTTCATCGGTATGAAATTGTGCTGCAAATATAATAAAAAAGGAGGGCGATCCAATTAGTACCGCCCTCCTTTATGGTCTTTTTTCGAGACTCTACTGCTTAATGCAATATGGTCAATTTTACGATGTGTTGTTTTTGCTCAGAGGTGGCTTTAAGGATGTAGATGCCGTCGGGCAGGTGTCGTACCGAGCGTCGGCTCAGCTGTACGCCCCCATCTTCCACTTCCTCTTCCCACCATTCTACCAGCTCTCCCCTACTGCTGTACAGCTCAAACCTCCATCGATCCTCTCCTCCACTCTCGTACTCCACACGAAGCTCCTCATCCACAGGATTCGGAACCACTCGTACCACTT
>JALWKB010000114.1 GCA_026996805.1 Saprospiraceae bacterium
AACTTGTACTGTGGATCCGAGACCGACCAACAATGCATCACCGCGCGGTTTTCGTCCATCTTGGAGGGCCACGACCAGATCGGTCGAAAGTGGAAGATATGTACCCGCGGCTATTGTTCATGGTAGCTATGGTCTAAACACACGGCTTCCCCGCGGCATGCTAACAAAACACGGATTAGCTGTAGATAGACGGCTTGTATAAGCCTCGGAGAGGACACTTTCCTATGGCCGGCCATCAGCCTTAGATTGACGGTCACACTGTGGGATAAACACCCGCATCTATGTGCTCGATGGACGGAGGAAGCGCAGCGCTGCAATAATTTACATATCCAACAAATGAGATTTGCTCATATATGAACACCTTTTATATATTTGCTGCGTGCAAAACCAAATTCCAAGGCACCATGAAAGGATGGAAGATTTACCGAAGGTGGCTTTTCGGAGCCATGGGTTACCTATTGCTCATGCAAGGGATAGTAGCCCAAGATTTTATCGTCAAGGGTACTGTCAAAGATCCTCAAGACGAGCCGCTCATCGGCGCGACAGTCATCGTAGAAAACACCGACATCGGAACGGTGACGGACTTTGAGGGCAAGTACGAGCTACACATACCCGTCGTCGACTCGCAAGTGACAGTGGTATACAGTTATGTGGGATACGCACCGGTGAAAAAGCTGCTCAGTCCACAGGCAGGAGTGACTCTTACCGTAGACGTGGTATTGGAAGAAGACTTCATCGGTTTGGAAGAGGTCGTGGTGACGGGTTCGGCCACGGAGCTCGCCAAAAAGTACTACGGCAATGCCATCTCAACGGTCGGCGAGGCCGACATCGAGCGCTCCCCTGCCCTATCGGTCGATCGGCTCATGTCGGGAAAAATCGCTGGTGCCCTGATCAATCAAAACTCGGGAAATCCCGATGGTGGTGTCAGCGTCACCTTGCGCGGATACAGCACCATTGTCGGAAAGTCTGATCCGCTTTACATTATCGACGGCGTCATCATCGACAACTCCTCCGATCAGCTCGTCGACCTCGGCGGCTATACGCAAAACCGCCTGATCGACATCGATCCCAACGACATCGAGCGCATTGAGATCATCAAGGGAGCATCAGCAGCAGCCATTTACGGCTCCTTAGCCAGCAACGGCATCGTTCAAATCTTTACCAAGCGCGGGCGATCGGGCAAGCCACGCATCAGCTACTCCACTTCGTTTCGCGTCAACACTCTCCGCAAAAAAATTCATGAAAACAGCTATCCCTACGTGTGGAAAAACAAAAACGACTTAGACGACACCACGCGCGTGCCCACCGAGCGCTATCAAATGCAGGATTACGTCTTCAGTCCGGGCTACGGTGCCGAAAACAGCTTTTCGCTCAGTGGAGGCGTCAAGCGCACGAAATACTACCTCTCCCTCAACCAGTTTTACAACGAAGGCATCATCGACAACACGTGGATGAAGCGCTACAGTGGGCGCCTCAACATCGACCAGGAGATCAACCGATGGTTTTCCCTCTCGATGGGCTTAAACTACATACAGACGCGCACGCGCAATGTGCCCAATGGGGGAATATCGAAGTTCTACGGCGCCCTGACAGGCATGAATTTCAACAACAACAATTTTAACCCTGAGCCCGACGAAAACGGCAATTACAAGAGCCCCATCGGCTTTGTGCCCAATCCTCTGGAGGCCATCAACAATTTCAAATTTTATCAAAATGTCAACCGCATCATCGGCAATTTGAAGATGAAATTCAACATTGCCCAAGGATTGTACGGCCAGGTCACTATCGGCAATGACTGGTATAATCACGAGGCGACGGGCTACATACCTATTGGGTCCAACGGTGTAAAGCGCGGTTTTGCCCGTGCGGCACTGAAAAATTTCCACCGCCTCACCCTGGATGCAACCTTGCGATACTATCGCGATATTGGCGACTTCATCCAATCGCATTCGGCCGTAGGGGTCAACGCATACCGCGACCAGCGCCACTATCTCATTCTCAACTCCGAAAAGATCTCCCCCTTTGTCGAGACAGTCAGTGGCGACATCACGGGCAAGACAGATGTCGTGGGCGAACGCGTCATCCGCGGATTGTTCTTCCAACAGACCTTTGGTGTTTGGGACCAGCTCTATCTGACGGGATCCGCTCGATGGGATCAAGCATCTCCCTTTGGCATCAACGCACGCACACAATTTTATCCCAAGGTAAGCGTCTCTTGGCTGGTATCTGAGACGCCCCTCTGGAAGCGCACTGTACCCATGGTAGAGACCTTTAAGCTGCGTGCCTCGTACGGCGAATCGGGTAATATGACGGCTTTGCGCGACTACGAGCGCTTTTCCAATTACGCAGATCTCAACTATCTGGGACGATTGGGATTCATCCCATCAGCAGCGATGGGCAACGAAAATGTCAAACCCGAACGCCAGCGCGAAACAGAATTCGGTATCGACTTTTCGATGCTCAACAACCGCCTCGGAGGTGAATTTACCTACTACCGCGTCAAAGTGACCGACCTGCTTCTGCAAATCGAATTGGCGCCGACGACGGGATTTTCTACCCGCTACGAAAACGTCGGCATCATGACCAATCGCGGTTTTGAAGTCCTGCTCAAAGGCGTACCCGTTCGGTCGAGAGACCTCACCTGGCGGGTACAAGCGACCTATCACCAAAACCGCAACCGCGTCGATAGCATCCCAGGAGGCATGGTCACCCTGGCGCGTACCTTTGGAATCGTGCGCGCTATCAACGGCTATCCCCTCGGTGTGCACTACGGATTTTACTATCACCGCGACGAAAACGGCAACATATGGACCGACGAGCGCGGGCTACCCAAACGCGCCGTCGACGAAAACAACCGCACCCTACGCAAAGTCATCGCCGACCCAAACCCCGATTTCGTCGCTTCGCTCATCAACGAAGTAGAGTACAAAGATTGGGTCTTCCGCATTCAGCTCGACCAGGTATGGGGTTTTGACGTCTTCAACTTTACCGACCGCGTCAACAGCCATCCCAACTTTGGCGGCGGACACTACGACGAAGACGAACTCCGCGGCAAACTGCCCAAGGGCTACAACAAAGCAGCCTACAACATCTGGGAGCGATTTATCGAAGACGGCTCGTTTATCAAACTCCGCGAACTCTACGCCGGATGGAGCTTCCGACCTCCCCTATCGTACATTCGCTCCGCACAGGTGTATATCTCCGGCCGCAATCTCTACTCCTGGGACAAATACCTCGGCTGGGATCCCGAACTATCCACCGCAGGACAGAGCAACGGCGTACGCGGCTTTGACTTCAACGAAGTACCCATACCGCGAACCGTCCAAGTAGGCCTCAAACTGCAATTTTAATCCCTTTAAATCATGAAGAAAAACACAAAAAATATGAAAGCGACAATATTGAAATGGAGACAGAGGGCTTTGTATGGCGCATTGCTCGCACTATCCGGACTTGTATTTGTGAGCTGTAACCTCGACTTGGTCAACCCCAACTCAGCCACCGAAGCACAAGTACTCAAGACCAAAGAAGGACTCTTCGGCCTGGCAGTAGGGATGGAAAACTACTACGCTACCCGTGCCTTGGGTTCGGTCATCACCAATATCGCCGTGACGGCGCGCGAGGCCTCTGCCGTGACGACCTATTCCAGTTTGGAAAACCTCGAAGACGGCGGACCCGAGCTCGCCGGTGACAACGAGCGCGTCAGCCGCACTTTTAGCCGACTGTACCGCGTCAAAGGCATGGCCGAAGACATCATCGCCAACGTCGATGACCTACCCGTCAGCGAAGGTACCAAAAACGGCCTGTTTGCCTTGGCCAACCTCTATCGCGCCCTCTGCTTGGGCAACCTGGCCCAAAATTGGGAATACGTCGCCATCGTCAACGACCGCAACGGCCAGGCCACGTATTCGCCGCGCCAAAAGGCCTTCCAAGAGGCCGTACGCATACTCGAAGCGTCCATCCAACGCATCGAATCGGGCGGCCTCTCCGACGAATTCGTCAGCCGCTTCTACAGCGAGGAGGAAATGCTCAACAAGCTGTACGCCCACTTAGCGCGCTACAGCCTGTTTGGCGGCGATTATCAAAAAGCTATCGATGCCGCTAAAAAGGTAGATCTTACCAAAGCCTATTTCTTCTCCTACGACGGCGAAAACAAAAATCCCGTCTACGTGCGCTTTGTGGAAGACCTCGTCGAGCTCGCCCCACGCGACAATGCC
>JALWKB010000115.1 GCA_026996805.1 Saprospiraceae bacterium
GGGTCGCGCCAATCCGCCGTGTCGATGATGTCATATAGGGTAATGCGTCGACCGGTCTTGCGGTCGAAGTGATCGAAATAACAACACGACCACACACCGCCTATGTAAGCAGTCTCGTTGTGATCCCAAGTGAGTGCGACAAACAAGTCCGGTGTATTAACCACAACTTCCTGCCCCCAATTGTAGAAGCTTTTGGAAAAGGGGTTGGCGTCGATGAGTGTCGTAAAGTGCAATCCCTTATGAGGGTCCATTTTCCATTCGCGCAGTCGCCTCATGATGTATTGTTCTACTTCGCGAGCGGGGTTGCTATGCACAAAAGGCAGTTCGGAGGGGCCTTGTCGCGTTTGTTTTCTATTTTGTATGGTTTTGTAGATCTTTTGAGCAGCTGGGTCACGCGATTGAATTTCGAGGATGTGGTAGGTCGAGCTGGTCCAAACGGTAGTGGTGGTGGGCGTAGTATCGTAGGTGCCTGTAGCCTGGTCACAGGTAATGAAGAAAAAGGTGGCAAGAGAGCTGTAGCCTATGACCGAATCGTAGTGGGTATAGCGAATGGTGTCGAAGACAAGATCTTGGGATGCCCCTTTGAAGGGAATTTGTGCGCATACGAGCAGGGCGATAAGTGTCGAATGTGTCGAGAGGATGGGAGTCATGGATGAGCGTTTTTATGCATTGGTTGTTCTATTCCAAAAACAAAATAAAAAGACGGCAAGTTGCATGCGGAATGGTGTTGGTGTCGGCCATTGGAACAGTGCGTTGACCACGTGATGGCCGGACCAACATTTCATACTACAAAAAGACTTGTCGGTAGTAGATGAATGGGACGTAGGACCAGAGCGGGGTAGCACAGTGTACCGGTGTGGATGGTGGAAGAGATGGGCAAGGGTTCAGCGTTTTGGGAAAATGGCTCATCGGAGCGCGTTGAAGTCCCAACAATCGGCGGTTTCGAAGCGCTGCTTGCAGTATTGTGGCGGCGTGTGTTGGAGTGTGCGGAGGAAATTGGGCATTCGGGAGAGGGGGATGATGGAGCTGAGGGGTATTTTGATCTGTATCCAGTAGTTGTCGGAGGAGGAAGTGCCGGGGATGATGTAGAAGAGTTCTAAGAATTGGCAGTTGAGGAAAAACTCTTCGGGTACGTAAAACGGGATGCGGACGAAGAGCTTGTTGATCACTTCACGGTAGTCTCTGCTCCAGATACGAGGAGGAGAGTTTTTCATATAGATGGGGTGGAAGGCGAGGTATTTTTTGATGGTGTCTTCAAAGGCGCTCCACTTTTCAGGGGCGATGATGTCGCGCAGGGTGATGCGTCTGCCAAAGCGTCGGAGGAAGTGGTCGCAGCGGCAGTTGCTCCACATGATTCCTGCCAGGGAGCCTTCGACGATTTCGAACGTTCGGACCACAAAGAGGTCGGGTGTGTTGAGCAAGACATCTTGTGCAGCGAGGAGGGATGAACGCATTCCATTGGTCTGAAGCAATAGGATGAGTGCTTCGTTGCGTATCATGTTTTTGATATCGTACTCGAGGATGGCATCGCTGAGCTCTTCAAATTTTTCAGGAGGCAGGCCCCTACGGTGATCGACGAGAAATTGGTGTATCTTCTTAGCGGGATAGTCTGTCGACACAATGGCGATGTGTTCTCTTTTGATATCGCTATTGAAGGATCCTATTTTAAGGGTCGTATCGGTGACGGCAGGCGACCGGTGGTCGATGTATACAAAGGCGATTTTGCGTATGATGTCTTTCTCATAAATCGATGGGACGTACACAATGGTGTCGTAGGATGGCTGTGCGTAAAGGGGTGGAAATACGAAGAGCAGGAAGCCGGTGAGGAGGATCACGTTCCACTGAATGAAATATTTCATGGGGATGCGGCTTTGATTTTATATAAAAACAGTTGGCTGTTACGATAAGTTGCAGCACGTACAGCGGTACAGTACTGCATCGACACGCAATGTAGCTGGAATCTTCGTAGCCTCCTCATGCCAATTTCGTCGCATCATGATGTTTCGGGGATTTGAACCTGTAGCTGCCTTGTTAAAAGTGCCTTTGTTGTGTCGGGATATTTTAGGGATACAATTTCAGGCTCGATAGGGAGCTGTCTTAAGGGAGGGCATAGCACGAGTATTAAAATTTTGTTAAAAACCCACAAATGCACATCGGATACGGGGTGTGTATGAGTTTTTCTTTGTAAATTGCGCCAAAATTGTACACACTATGAAGACGCAAGTAATTCATGTAACGATGCGACACTTGGCTTTTGGAGTCCTTACAGGACTGTTACTCTCCTGTGCTTCCAGTTATTGGCTGGATGATGCCCGTACCTTGGATCGCGGAAATTGGAGGGTGGATGGGCAGATTATGAGACAGATGGCTATCCAAGACAATTCTGGGGACGCGCTTAGCAAGTATATCTGGTATCTGCCTAATGGAACGCTTCAATTATCCTATGGTCTTACCAATCGGATGGACGTAGGGGTCATTGTTAATCAGTTTACTCTCACCGGGGTGAGCTGGAAATACCGCCTTACGAGAAGCAACACTGGGCACATCCTCTCCGTCGGTGGTCGAACGGCATTGAAATCCTTATTAGATTACGACGAAGTTAGTATTTATGATGGTCTGCGGATTAGTAGCGCGGTGGATGGGCACTTGTGGTATACGCGCGCATTTTCTCGGACTGCATACACGATTCAGCCCTCTATCGGTATGTATTTTTTAAATGGCCAAACTGAGGAAGAGCATAAAATCATCAGGCATAGTTATAAAATAGGGTATGCCAGCATGGGTTTTAGTCTAACGAGTGCCCTTGATGAAAACGTCGATTTTCGTGTAGGTCTCCAGCACAGTTACTTATTTGATCTGGAGGATAAGACCAGAAGTTTTTATACGTTTAATATCACCTGGGGAGTTTCGTATTACATAAGGTAAGCGATATCTACTCGAGCAAGGGGTTAAGGGCTGTGGGGAGTTTTTGTTACCTTGCAGCTTTGATAAAGCAAAACCCCCTCATCTACACATGTCGGTATTTCGATCGTGTTTACTCGTGGGTATGGGCGTAATAGTGGCATCATGTGTTCCCTTTCACTGGATGGAGGATGCCCGCCCTTTGGGGCGGGGAAACTCCAAGGTGGATGTACAGCTGCATGTGCAGCACATACGGCAACTTTACGAGGGACTGAACACGTATGTACTTCCCTATGTAGATCTGAGTTATTCGTACGGAATGACGGATCGGATGGACTTAGGGTGGATGGTCAGCACATCGACATTTACGGGTCCAGTGTGGAAATACAATTTGATGCATAGTTCTTCTGGTCACAGCATATCCCTCGGTGGGCGGTTGATGACGGCGATGCTGGCGCTGCGCAATGGCGATGTCGTGGTGCTTGGGCACACAGATGTCATTTATTCATACGCCTGGTCGCGTATGGTGTGGACCCTACAGCCTTCAGTGATCGTTCAGACTGTATTTGAGAGCCAACCCGAGACATTTGGATTTGCATCTCTGGGGTTTCATATGGGTGTTCCGATGGGGAAGCACTTGCTACTGCGGGGAGGGATCAGCCCCGGATGGGTGATTTATCCAATAGACGGGACAAGGGATGGGTTCTTTTTCACGGCGGGAGTTGGAATGACCTATCGATTTGACAAGTGAGATATGAGGGGCCTTCTTCCCTGTGTCCATGATTTTCGGGCATTTTCTCTACGCGTTGTTTACCACTCCGAGGACAGGTGATAATAGCACATTAGTGGATTTTGTTGGCCTTGATTTAGCCCTTTTCTTATGTTTTTAATGTGAAAAACTATCAACAGGGTGCGCCCTGCGGACTAGTTGATGCTTACAAAAGAGCAGTAAGCACACGTAGGAGTGCAACCTACGATTTTATCATGGAGCTCGCCAAACAGCAGGCCTATCCATGTATGGTTGTCTTTACCGGTAGTTCCAGCAATCGATAATTTTAGTGTGTACGCGGTATTTTTCAGGGGTGTTTTGCAGTTTTTGTAACTGTGAAGGCATGCGGGAAAGGGGAATGATCGACGACAGAGGAATTTTGATTAATAACTCGCGGGTCCAATCAGCCCTAGAGGTACAAGCCAACACCGTGTAATAGATATGCAAGTGGTCGTAGGTGAGTAGGAAGGTATTTTCGGGTATGAAAAATTCGTCGTGATTCTTAAAGATGCTGTCGACGATCACGTGGTAGTCGG
>JALWKB010000116.1 GCA_026996805.1 Saprospiraceae bacterium
GCGAGCGACGAAGTGCCGCTGATGACTGCTTCATACTTGCTGCACGACCGCACCCCCTATCGGCAGGCGAGCTATTACAAGCCCTTTTTTGCATTGTACTATCTCTACGATTACCTCGGCAAAGAGCGATTCCGCAAGGCCTTGCACTACTTCATGGATCAGTGGCACGGCAAGCATCCCGCACCGCACGACTTCTTTTACGCCTTTAATACAGCCTCGGGGGAAGATCTCAACTGGTATTGGGACAGGTGGTTTTTCGGTTTTGGCTATACCGACTTGGCCCTACAGGTCGACGACCATCGCGTGACGGTGACCAACAGAGGTGGATTGCCCTTGCCCGTCGTCTTGCGCATTCGCTACCGCGACGGGTCGACCGAAGAGCGGCGATGGGATCTCTCCATATGGCGTAATCGCAGCCAATTAGTCGTCGAACTCGACGCGACGAAAGAGGTGTGGGAAGTGCGCTTAGGCGATGATTACCTCGTCGACCTCTACGAAAAAGACAACGTTTACCGCGCATCACAATAATAGCGATGGCCCTACAACATGCCTTGCGCACGAAGGCTGACCGGTGGTGGAAAGTCGCGCGCCAATCGCTCTCTCGCGTGCATTGGGAGTGGATGCGCCGCGAGCATACGTTTATGATTGTCATGGCCATCCTCATCGGCATTGCGGGAGGGTACGGGGCGATCGTCTTTCGCTGGCTCATCAGCGGTGTACAGGCCGTGCTCTTTGGTGAGCCCAATCCCACGATAGCCTATTTTGCATCCCTGCCGTGGTACATCAAGTTGTTGGTCCCTGCCTTAGGGGGCTTAATTGTCGGTCCGTTGGTCTATCACTTTGCGTGGGAGGCGCGCGGCAATGGTTTGCCCGAGGTGATGGAAGCCCTTACGGTGCGCAGCGGCAAGATACGGCCGCGCGTGGCGGTAGCTAAGACGATTGCCTCGGCGGTGAGTATCGGCAGCGGAGGGTCGGTAGGGCGTGAGGGTCCGATCGTGCAAATCGGCAGTGCGTTGGGGTCGACGCTGGGGCAGCTGGTCAAAGTGCGCGGCACCACGCTGCGCACCATGGCCGCCTGCGGCGCCTCCGCCGGCATCGCCGCCACCTTCAACGCACCCATTGCCGGAGCCATCTTCAGCATCGAAATCCTCCTGCGCGACTTCGGCATCCGCCATTTTAGCCCCATCGTCGTCTCGTCCGTCACCGCTACTGCCATTTCACGCCACTACCTCGGCGACTATCCCGCCTTTCGTGTGCCGGAATACTCTCTGGTCAGCGCGTGGGAGTTTATCCCCTACGCACTCCTCGGCGTGTTGGCCGCCGTCGTCGGTGTCAGCTTTATCCGCGTGCTCTTCCGCTTCGAAGATTTCTTCAACACTTTGCGCATCCGGCCGTGGCTCAAACCCGCTGTGGGCGGCATAGCCGTCGGATGTATCGCCCTGCTGTTGCCCCACATCTTAGGCGTCGGCTACGAAACCATCGACACCGCCCTGAGTGGACGGCTTAGCATCGGCATACTGGCTGTGCTCATCGTGGCAAAGATATTCGCGACCAGTCTGACCATCGCCTCGGGAGGCTCAGGAGGCGTCTTTGCCCCTTCGCTCTTCATCGGCGCCTGTTTGGGAGCCTTAGTCGGTGAGACGACGAGCATGTTTTTCCCACAAGTGGCCGGCGAAGTGGGCGCCTATGCTCTCGTCGGCATGGGTGCCGTGGCTGCCGCAACCATGCATGCCCCCATCACCAACATCCTCATGATCTTCGAACTCACCGGCGACTACCGCATCATCTTACCCCTCATGATTTCCGTCATCCTCAGCGTCGTGATCAAAATGCAGCTCAAACAGGAATCCATTTACACCGAAAAGCTCAAGCGCAAGGGTATCGACCTGCGCGAAGCCTATACCGTCAACGTGCTATCGCGCCTCAAGGTACGCGATGTGATGGAAGACAACTATCTGGCCGTCGACGAAGACACCGATTTCGCCACTCTCCACGAATTAACCTCCCGCATGTACCACCTCAACTACTTCGTCATCGACAAGGAAGGGCGCCTGCTCGGCATCCTCTCCCCGTGGAAGATACGCGAGCTGGCCCGCCAACACTCTCCGTCCGAAGTACGCCTACGCGCGAAAGACCTCATCGTCCGCCAGGACATCTTCTTCACACCCGACGACCCCCTGGATAAAATCGTGCCCGTATTCAGCGATTTCATACTCGACCAAATACCGATCGTCGACAATCCCCGCGACCGCCACCTCATCGCACAGGTCACCAAATCCAATCTCCTCGAAGCCTACCACCGCCAGATCCTCAAAGAAGACACCCTCCACGGCATGCTGAGCACCCTCCTCTCGGCCGACAAACTCGAAGAGGTCGGCCTGACGGGCGAAGAAGTCATCTGCGAAATGGAAATCCCCGGCACCTGGGTCGAAAAGAGCATTGCCGAGCTCGACGTGCGCAGCCACTTCGACATCGAAATCGTGCTCATCAAGCGCCCCACCAAGGATGGCCGATACGAAATACTCGTCCCGCGCTCCAACCTGCGCTTTCTCTACGGCGATAAAATCGTGATCGTCGGTCAGCGCCAGCGCATCGAGCGCCTCAAACCCTCCGTATAAACACCTGTAGGTTGAAAACGTTGAAAGTGTAAAACCCAACCATGCCATCGACCACGAAAAAAAACACGCGCGTCTTGGTGGCCATGTCCGGCGGCGTCGACAGCACGGCCACGGCCCTGCTTCTCAAAGCTCAGGGCTACGAGGTCATCGGCGTCACGATGAAGACATGGGACTACGCCATCGCTGGCAGCTGTGACAAAGAGACCGGCTGCTGTACACTCGACTCCATCATCGACGCGCGTTCGGTAGCCGTGCGCGAGGGCTTCCCGCACTATATCTTCGACATACGCGAAGAATTTGGCGACTACGTCATCGAAGACTTCGTCTCCGAATACCTCGCCGGACGCACGCCTAATCCGTGTATCCTGTGCAATACCCACATCAAATGGGAAGCGCTCCTGCGCAGAGCCGATTTGCTCGGATGCCACTATATCGCCACAGGTCATTATGCCATCAAAGCGCAGGAAGGGGGCAGGTATTTCATCCGCAAATCAGCCGACCACCACAAAGACCAATCCTATGTACTGTGGGGGCTCTCCCAGGAGGCCCTCGCCCGCACGCTCTTTCCCTTAGGCCATCTGACGAAAGACAAAGTACGTACCCTCTTAAAGGAATACGGCTACGATACACTCTCCAAAAAAGGCGAGAGCTACGAGATCTGCTTCATTCCCGACAACGATTACCGCGCCTTCCTCAAACACCGCGTGCCCGACCTCGAGCAACGCGTCGAAGGTGGGTACTTCGTCGACACCAAGGGCAATGTACTCGGCCGCCATCGCGGCTATCCGTTTTACACCATCGGCCAACGCCGCGGACTGGGCATCGCCTTAGGCAAGCCCATGTACGTCGTCGACATCGATCCCTCTACCAACACCGTCGTACTCGGCACCGTCGAAGAGCTCATCCATAACGCCATGACCGTCTATAAGACGCACCTCCAAAAGTACGACCATTGGCCCGAAGGCAAAGTGTTGACCGTCAAGGTGCGCTATCAAGACCCCGGCACCCCTGCCGTCGTCTTCCCTCGCGACGACAACACCCTCGAAGTGGCCTTCCTCAAAGGCGTGCGCAGCATCACACCAGGCCAAAGTGCCGTCTTTTACGAAGGCGACGACCTCGTCGGCGGCGGCATCATCTACCGCTTCTACGACGTACAAAACCCCGCCGAAATCGCCTCCGCTCGCCGCGAATGGGAAGCACTACACCACACCAAATCCGAAGCCAAATGATACATGCCCTACGCCCCACGCTCTGCGCCATCGCCCTGCTTGTCCTCCTCAGCAGCTGCCGATATGAGCAAGAGCCCTTCCCCGATAGCTCAGACCTACCCGGCAAGGAGTACTTTCCCGTCGTGCCGGGCGCATGGTGGGAGTTTCGCTCCGACTCTGTGGTATACTACATCGCTCAGAGCGTCGTGAGACGCGACACCGTGCGCGGAATCGAGCGGTGGACCGTTGGCGACACGGCCTTCGTCTCCGACGACATGGTCGCCTTCTGGCTGCTGCGCCAATACCGAAGGCTCGACGACAGCACGTGGCACGCACTACCTCCGTGGTGGATCGCCT
>JALWKB010000117.1 GCA_026996805.1 Saprospiraceae bacterium
CGTGCCGCCCAACATCGCCGAAACCATCATCAAAAAAGCCAAAGGAGAGGTCAACGTCTAACATCTAAAATAACACAGGCATGAATCAAAAAATTCGCATCAAACTCCGCTCGTACGACCACAACCTCGTCGACAAAGCCGCGGAAAAGATCGTCAACACCGCGCGCGAGACGAAGGTACATGTCGTGGGTCCGATTCCTCTGCCTACAGAAAAGCAAATCTTCACCGTCTTGCGCTCGCCACACGTCAACAAAAAATCGCGCGAGCAATTCCAGCTTCGGACCCATAAGCGCCTCATCGAAATCTACTCGCCCAAACCCGACACCATCGAAGCACTCTCGAAATTGGAACTGTCCAGCGGTATCGAAATCCAGGTGAAGCTCACATAGAGCTCGATCCGCCTGACGAGTAGTGTACTGTGGCTTTTGGTTGTATAAAATGGTAGAAAAGTGAACGGACTCATAGGTAAAAAACTCGGGATGACCAGTGTCTATGACAGTGACGGCAAGCAGGTGGCCTGTACCGTCATACTCGCCGAGCCCAATGTCGTGACACAGATCAAAACCGTCGAAACCGACCAATACAACGCCGTCCAACTCGGCTTTGGCGAGCGAAAGGAAAAACACACCACCAAACCTCTCCTCGGCCATTTTAAAAAGGCGGGAACCACCCCCAAGCGAAAGCTCGTCGAATTCCGCGACTTCTCCATACCCGTCAAGCTCGGTGATACGATTTCCATTACAGATGTGTTTAATGAAGGCGATACGATACACGTCGTCGGTACCTCCAAGGGAAAGGGCTTTCAAGGGGTAGTGAAAAGACACGGCTTCCGCGGAGTCGGCGATGCCACCCACGGCCAACACAACCGCCAGCGCCATCCCGGCTCTATCGGTGCCTCCGCCTTCCCATCGAGAGTGGTCAAAGGCCTCCGTATGGCCGGCCGAATGGGCAATCAACGCGTCAAAATACGCAACCTCAAAATCGTCAAAATCCTCCCCGAACAGCACATCCTCCTCGTCAAAGGAGCTGTGCCCGGCCATAAAGGCGCCTTCGTCATACTTCAAAAAGAAGAAGGATAGAATAAAACAGTGCGACTATGAAAGTGGAAATCATCGATATAGAGGGTAAAAATACCGGCCGAACCGTCGAACTGTCCGACGATGTGTTCGGCATAGAACCCAACGAACACGTCGTATACCTCGCCGTCAAACAATACCTCGCCCACCAACGGCAAGGCACGCACAAGACCAAAGGGCGCAGCGAAGTCAAAGGTTCGCGACGAAAGCTCTATCGCCAAAAAGGCACCGGCCGCGCGCGTGTCGGCGACATCAAAAACCCCATCTTCCGCGGTGGCGGTACCGTGTTCGGCCCCCAGCCGCGCAAATACACCATTAAACTCAACAAAAAAGTCAAGCGCCTTGCCCGACGCAGCGTACTTTCCGACCGCGCTAAAAAGGGCATGATCAAAGTAATCGAAGATTTTACCTTCGACGCACCAAAGACAAAGCAGTACATTCAAGTGCTCAAAAATCTCGGCCTCGACGGTCAAAAGAGTACCCTCATCCTGCCCGAAACCGACAAACACATCGTACTATCCGCCCGCAATATCCCTAAGGTGTTCGTACGACGTGTACAAGACCTCAATACCTATGATCTGCTCAACGGAGGGCAGCTCCTCATCATGGAAAGCGCCGTCGAAAAAATCAATCAATTTTAACCCAAACCGTGCAAGCCATGAAGCGAATTATCATAAAACCCGTCATCTCTGAAAAGGCAGAGCGACTCATCGAAAAGCACAACCAATACACCTTTATTGTCGCCAAGGATGCCAACAAAATCGAAATCGCTAAGGCGATTGAAGAAAAGTACAATGTCTCCGTCAAGGCCGTCAATACTGCCATCATGCCAGCGAAGATGCTTCGCAGATACACTAAGCGTGGAGTCATCCACGGCAAAAAACCGTCGTATAAAAAAGCAGTCGTAACGCTGGATGCCAACGATAGCATCGATATCTACGGAACCGAATAAACTTTGACGTCATGCCAGTAAAAAAATACAAACCTGTCACCCCGGGATTGCGCTTCCGAGTGACGAATGCCTACGCCGAGTTGACCACCGACAGGCCGGAAAAATCGCTCACCGTAGGAATGAAGAAAACCGGGGGGCGTAACAATCAGGGGCGTCGCACGGTGCGGTATAGAGGAGGTGGCCACAAGCGTCGCTATCGCATCATCGATTTTAAACGCGACAAAGATGGCGTGCCCGCTACAGTCAAAACAGTCGAATACGACCCCAATCGTTCGGCCTTCATCTCCTTAGTTTGGTACGCCGACGGCGAAAAGCGCTACATCATCGCACCGCGCGGCATCCAGGTCGGACAAAAAATACTGTCAGGCGAAAACGCTTCCCCCGACTTAGGCAATGCCCTCTATTTGAAGGATATCCCCGTCGGAACAACCGTCCATTGCATCGAAATGCATCCCGGCAAGGGGGCTCAACTCGCCAGAAGTGCGGGCAATTACGCCATTTTAGTCGGCAAGGAAGGAAAGTACGCCATCCTCAAATTGCCCTCGGGTGAGGTGCGCAAAATCCTCCTCAGCTGCAAAGCCACCATCGGGCAAGTATCCAATCCCGACCATCAACTCGTCAAATACGGCAAAGCCGGCGTCCGCCGTTGGCTCGGCCGTCGGCCTCGTACTCGCGGTGTCGCCATGAACCCCGTCGACCACCCCATGGGCGGTGGCGAAGGTAAAGCCAGTGGCGGCCATCCCAGATCGCGTAAAGGCCTTTACGCTAAGGGTAAAAAGACGCGCAATCCCAAAAAACCATCTACTAAGCTCATTTTAAGTCGCCGTAAATCCAAAAAGAAAAGATAAAAACCGTTGACCCATGGCACGTTCGCTGAAAAAAGGACCATACGTTCATCATAAGCTGCTCAAAAAAATCGCCCAAATCCACCAATCCGGTCGACGCGATAAGAGCATCAAGACATGGTCCAGAGCCAGTATGATCATACCCGATATGGTGGGACTGACCATCATGGTACACGACGGAAGAAAATTTGTACCCGTATTCATAAAGGAGAGTATGGTGGGCCACAAGCTCGGCGAATTTGCGCCCACCCGCACGTTTAAAGGCCACGCCGGTCACCGCAAAAAATAACAAGCCATGGAAGCAAAAGCCATCTTGAGACATTGTCCCATGTCGGCGCGCAAAGTGCGACTCGTAGCAGATATCATCCGCGGTAAGGAGGTCACCGATGCGCTCTATACCCTCAAGTTTACCCGCAAGAAAGCCGCCTCCATACTCGAAAAGGTCCTCCTCTCCGCGGTAGCCAACTGGGAATACAAAAACGACAATACCGTCGATGCCGACGACTATAAGCTCGTCATCAAAAAACTCCTCGTCGATCAAGCGACACCCCTCAAGCGCTTTCGGCCAGCGCCCATGGGACGGGCAATGCCGTACAAAAAACACCGCTGCCACATCACCATCGTCATCGAAAATAAAATTCCGCTTCCAACCGAGCAAGAACAAGCAGAGCAAGTGACCGAACCAACGACCGTCGAATCCACAACGGCCCCCGAAGATGCAGCCGACAAGACGTAGGAACAATAATTTTATACGTATAAAATCTTAGCATATGGGTCAAAAGACAAACCCCATCGGCAATCGACTGGGCATCATTCGCGGATGGGACTCTTTTTGGTTTGATGAAAAAAACTACGCGCAAAACGTCGTCAGCGATTATCAGATACGCGACTACTTGCGCAAGCGCATTAAGCGCGGCGGCATTTCACGCATCATCATCGAACGTCCGCTAAATAAGATTAATATCACCATCAACACCTCCAAGCCAGGTGTCATCATCGGCCGCCAAGGGAAGGAGGTTGACGCCATACGCGAAGAGCTCAAAAAGCTCACTGGCAAAGATGTCTCCATCGATATCTACGAAATCCGCCAGCCCGAACTCGATGCCTATCTCGTTGCGGAAAACATCGTCCAGCAAATCGAAAAGCGCGCCAGCTATCGTCGAGCCGTCAAGATGGCCATCCAGTCGACCATGCGCGCCGGAGCAAAGGGCATCAAAGTACGCGTCTCAGGCCGACTCAACGGCGCCGAAATGGCCCGCTCCGAAGAGTACAAAGACGGGCGCATTCCGCTGCACACCTTCCGCGCCGATATCGACTATGCACTCCAAGAGGCACATACGATTTACGGCAAAATCGGCGTCAAAGTTTGGATCTGCAAGGGCGAGGTCCTCGAAAAAAGAGAGCTCACGCCCAGCGCCATCCGCGACCGCAAGCGCAGAGGCGACCGACGCGGACGAAGGCGATAAGATCAACCATTTTATACTACCAAAATTGATCGAAAAATGCTACCTTTGCACCGCTTTTGACCAAGCGTAGAGGCTGATTAACTACATAACACGAGTACGATGCTACAACCAAAACGAACCAAATATCGCAAACAACAAAAAGGGAGGATCCGAGGAATCGCCTCACGAGGCTATACCGTTGCCTTCGGCTCGTTTGGCCTCAAATCCCTCGAACCGGGCTGGATCACCAGCCGCCAAATCGAAGCAGCCCGTGTCGCCATGACGCGTCACATGCGCAGGGAAGGAAAAGTCTGGATTCGCATCTTTCCCGACAAACCCATTACAAAAAAACCCCTCGAGGTACGTATGGGTAAGGGAAAAGGAAATGTCGAATACTACGTAGCAGTCGTCAAACCCGGCACCATTATGTTTGAAATCGACGGTGTCAAAAGAGCCGTAGCAGAGGAAGCGCTCCGACTGGCAGCCCAAAAACTGCCCGTCAAAACCAAAATCACTATCCGGCCAGATTACGTCGAATAATCGCTTAAAAACTGTCGACCATGCCCAACAAAGCATATCAGGAATTCGTCCAGATGAGCGATGAAGAACTCCTCGAACAAGTCCAGAAGGCCAAAAAGGCCTACGACGAAATGCGCTACGAACACAGTGTGACCGGGATCGAATCACCCATCGCTCTGCGAAAGCTCCGCCGCGATATAGCGCGCATGCTCACAGAACTGCGCAAACGCGAACTCGACCGAATGTCCGAAGACGAACTCGCCAAGCGCTCAAAAATCCGCGCGCGTCGGCGACGTCAGAAAAAACAAAAACGAAAAAAATAAATCCGTAGTCTATGTCAGTCGAACTGCAACCTTGGCTCAAAGGTCGAAAACAACGCGTCGGCACCGTCGTTTCCGATAAAATGGATAAAACCGTGGCCGTATTGATCGAGCGCTACGTGCCACATCCAAAGTATAAAAAGCGCATCAAGCGCTCCAAAAAATTTCTCGCCCACGACGAAAACAACGAGTGCCGCGTGGGCGACGTCGTCCGCATCATCGAAACGCGACGCTACAGCAAACGCAAAGCATGGAAAGTGCTCGAAATCATCGAGCGAGCCAAATAAACCGTTTTAAACCTAACGACCATGATCCAGCAGGAAACACGCCTCAAAGTAGCCGATAACACCGGAGCAACCGAAGTGCTGTGTATACGCGTACTCGGTGGCTCAAAGCGCCGATATGCCTCTGTAGGCGATAAAATCGTGGTCACGGTCAAAAGCGCTACCCCCGGAGGCATCAAAAAGGGCACCGTCTCCCGTGCCGTCGTCGTGCGCACCAAAAAAGAAGTCCGACGAAAAGACGGCACCTACATCCGCTTCGACGACAACGCCTGCGTCTTGCTCAATGCACAAGACGAACCCAGAGGTACGCGCATCTTCGGACCCGTAGCGCGCGAACTGCGCGAAAAAAACTTCATGCGCATCGTGAGCCTGGCTCCTGAGGTGCTGTAAAACTAAAACCGCGAACCCATGGCAAAGAAACGATTTCAACCCAAGCCAAAAATAAAAAAGGGCGACACGGTCGTCGTCATCGCCGGTAGCCACAAATACAAAGGCGTCAAAGGTAA
Source organism: Saprospiraceae bacterium (assembly GCA_026996805.1). GTDB lineage: Bacteria > Bacteroidota > Bacteroidia > Chitinophagales > Saprospiraceae > S141-43. The sequence goes on from JALWKB010000117.1 coordinate 5,948, forward strand.
AGTGCTCGCCGTGTATCCAAAGAAAAATCGCGTGCTCGTCGAAGGCGTCAACATCGTCAAAAAGCACGTCAAACCCACCGAAACCCAAAAGGGCGGTATCATCGAAGTCGAAGCCCCCATACATATTTCCAACGTCATGTACTGGGATGAAAAAATCGGCGCACCAACGCGCATCGGCAGAAGAATCGAAAACGGCAAAATCGTCCGATATTCCAAAAAGTCGGGTAGAACAATCGATTGAGTCATCGCATACATCAAGCGCTTAAGACCAAAGAGCTATGGAAAAATACGAACCGAGACTAAAAAAATACTACAGAGAAGAAGTCGTCCCCAAACTCATGGAGAAGTTTGGGTATGATAACGTCATGCAAGTGCCGCGCCTGGTCAAAATTGTCCTCAACCGCGCTGTGGGTAAGGCTACACAGGATAAAAAACTCGTCGACTACGCCGTTGAAGAGCTCACCACCATCGCCGGCCAACGCGCCGTGCCCATCAAGGCCAAGCGTAGCGTGGCCAACTTCAAACTCCGCAAAGGCATGCCCATCGCCGCTAAGGTCACCCTCCGACGCGATCGCATGTGGGAATTCCTCGACAAACTCATCAACGCAGCACTCCCACGTGTGCGCGACTTTAAAGGCGTCAGCGATAAGAGCTTCGACGGCAGAGGTAATTTTAATATGGGCGTCGACGAACAAATCATCTTCCCAGAAATTATTGTGGATAAAATACACGAAATCGGTGGCCTCGACATCGCCATCGTCACCACCGCTAAAACTGATCAGGAAGCCTACGAACTGCTCAAAGAGCTCGGCTTCCCATTTAAAAATTCTTAAATAAAGTGTAGGGCAATGGCTAAAAAATCAATTGTAGCACGACAGAAAAAACGCGAGCGACTCGTAGCAAAATACGCCGAGCTGCGCAGACAGCTCAAAAAAGAGGGCAAATGGTTAGAACTCGACAAATTGCCCAAAAATGCCTCGCCTGTACGGCTGCGCAACCGCTGCCAAATCACCGGCAGGGCGCGCGGCTACTTCCGCAAATTCGGAATCTCCCGCATTATGCTCCGACAAATGGCCAACGAAGGCCTTATCCCAGGTATCACTAAAGCCAGCTGGTAAATCTTATCGACTATGGCTAAGAAAAACAAACTATCGACCAAAGTCACCGATCAAATAGGCGATTTCCTCACACGCATACGCAATGCCCAAATGGCAGGCCATCGTGTACTCGAAGTGCCCGCCTCCAAACTCAAAAAACGCATCACCGAAATCCTCTACGACCAGGGATACATCCGCAAATACAAATTCGACAAAGACGATAGGGGTTTCGAAATCATCCGCATCGCCCTCAAGTACGAAAAAGACACCGGCCTACCCGTCATCAAAGGTATTGGCCGCATCAGCAAGCCCTCGCTGAGAAAATACGCGAAAGTGAAAAACATACCGTATATCATCAACGGCCTCGGCATCGCCATCCTTTCAACTTCCAAAGGAGTGATGACCGACAAAGAAGCCCGCCGACAAAATGTCGGAGGCGAACTCATCTGTTACGTCTATTGATATAAAATCGTTCGACTATGTCGCGTATCGGTAAAAATCCCATACCTATCCCAAACGGAGTCGAAGTCACCATCGACAAGAGCAATGTCGTAACTGTCAAGGGTCCAAAGGGGCAACTCACCCAACAAGTCGACCCGGATATCACCGTCGAAATAGAAGACAATACCATCTATGTCAAGCGCCCTACCGACCAAAAGCGCCACAAAGCGATGCACGGTCTGTATCGCTCCCTCATCGCCAATATGGTCGAAGGCGTCTCCAAAGGCTTTGTCAAAGAGCTCGAACTCATCGGCGTGGGATATCGCGTGTCCAACCAGGGCAATCTCCTCGAAATCCACGTGGGCTACTCCCATCCCATCCTCTTCGTCGTGCCCGAAGAGTTCAAGGTATCGACCGAGATGAAAAAAGGTAGCCCACCTCTCATACGCCTGGAAGGTATCGATAAGCAACTCATCGGCGAAATAGCAGCAAAAATCCGATCCTTCCGTAAACCCGAACCCTACAAAGGCAAGGGTATCCGATATAAAGGAGAAGTCATACGCAGGAAAGTGGGTAAAATGGCAGGTAAATAACCGTAGACTATGGCGAAGTCAAAAGCTGAAAGAAGAGAGCGCATCCGTAGAGGTATTCGCAAAAAAATACGTGGCACGGCCGAGCGGCCACGCCTGTGCGTGTTTCGCAGCAATAAAGAAATCTACTGCCAGTTTATCGACGACGATCGCGGCGTGACGCTGGCAGCTGCCTCTTCGAGAGATAAGGGCATCGACAAATCTCTTACACCTAAGGAACAAGCCTTTCAAGTGGGTAAGCTCGCCGCCGAAAGAGCACTCCAGAAAGGCATTACCAAAGTCGTATTCGACCGCGCCGGATACCTCTATCACGGACGCGTCAAGGCACTCGCCGAAGGCGCTCGCGAAGGCGGATTGGAGTTTTAAACCAAAACATTGTAAATTATGACAGTGGGAAAATCACTTCGCAAACTCAAAAAGATAAAAGCAGCCGAACTCGAGCTCGAGCAACGTGTCGTGGCCATCAAGCGCGTGGCAAAAGTCACCAAAGGTGGCCGAACCTTCGGATTTGCTGCAACCGTCGTCGTCGGCAATAAAAACGGCATCGTCGGCCACGGACACGGCAAGGCGCGTGAAGTGTCCCTCGCCATCTCCAAAGCCGTCGATGATGCCAAGAAAAACCTCGTCCAGGTACCCCTCAAAGGGACCACCGTCCCACACGAACAATGGGGAAAATTCGGTGCCGCACGCGTGTTTATCAAACCCGCCGTCGAAGGTACCGGTGTCATTGCAGGAGGATCGATGCGCGCCGTGCTCGAATGCGCCGGTGTCCACAACGTCCTGTGCAAATCCATGGGATCATCAACCCCCGAAAACGTCGTCAAAGCAACCATCGACGCACTCGTCAAAATGCGTACCGCCGAAGAAGTAGCACGTGCACGAGGTATTTCACTACAAAAAGTCTTTAACGGCTAAGACTATGGCAAAGATTCAAATCACACAAGTGCGAAGTAAAATCGGTCGACCCAAAAAACAAAAGGCTACGCTCGAAGCCTTGGGACTGCGGCGCATGCACCAAACCGTCATCCACGAAGCCACACCGCAAATCTTAGGCATGATCCGAAAGGTGCAGCACCTGGTCAAAGTGACACCTGTCGACGAAACCAACGATAAAAAATAATCCAGCATGGAATTACATCAACTAAAACCAGCCAAGGGATCCGTCAAAGAGCGCAAGCGCGTCGGTCGAGGTCAGGGCTCCGGACGCGGAGGAACCAGTACGCGCGGCCATAAAGGCGATAAATCGCGCTCGGGACATAAAATCAAACGCGGCTACGAAGGAGGACAACTTCCCATTCACATGCGTATTCCCAAACGCGGATTCCACTCACGCAACCGCGTCGAATACGTACCACTCAACCTCGATCAGATCACCATGTACTGCGAAAAATACGGCCTCGACGAAATAACCCTCCAATGGCTGTATGAAAAGCGCATACTCCGCAAAAACGACCGAGTCAAAGTGCTCGGACGCGGCGAAATCACCAAAGCAGTCAAAATAGAAGCACACAAGTGCTCCGAAGCAGCCAAAAAAGCCATTGAAGCTGCGGGTGGTACCGTGACTATTGTCGACTAATTGATCAACTGTGTAGCATGAAAAAGCTCATCGAGACACTCCAAAACATCTGGAAAATCAAGGAACTCCGCCAGAGAATACTCTTTACACTGGGCCTCATCTTTGTCTATCGCTACGGCTCGTTTGTCGTCATCCCCGGCGTCATCCCGGAGGCCCTCGAAACGGCTACACAAAACCAAAACACCCTCTTCGGCCTGATCAACATGTTTACCGGCGGGGCATTCAACAACGCCGCCATCTTTGCGCTCGGCATCATGCCCTACATCACAGCATCGATTATCATCCAGCTGCTCGGCTTTGCCGTGCCCTACTTCCAGCGCCTCCAGACCAAGGAAGGAGAATCCGGCCGAAAAAAACTCAATCAAATCACGCGCATACTGACCCTCTTCATCACGCTCGTCCAAGGCGGGGGATACCTCACTTACCTCATCTCCACGCCCAATGTGGTGACGCCCGAAATTCCGATCGGCATCTTTTGGGTCACCAATATGATACTCCTGTCGACGGGTACTATATTCGCCATGTGGCTGGGCGAACGCATCACAGATCGCGGAATAGGCAACGGTATCTCCTTGCTCATCATGATCGGCATTATCGCCGGGTTGCCCATCTCCTTAGTGGGTGAGTTTCAAGCGCGCTTTAGCGAAGGGCAACTCTTCCGCTTTGTTCTCATAATGAGCTTCTTCTACATTATCACGATGGCGACCATTGCCATCGTACAGGCTGTGCGTAAAATCCCCATCCAGTTTGCCAAGCGCATGATAGGGCGCGGCAACTATCAAATGCCTGTAGCAGGTGCACGCGATTACATACCCGTCAAGGTCAATGCCGCTGGCGTAATGCCCATCATCTTTGCACAAGCCATCATGTTCTTGCCCGTCACCGTAGTCCAGTACCTCGCCGGTGATCAAGCCATTGCCTCCAGCCCATTCCTACAATCCCTCATGGATCCCTTTTCCCTTTCAAGCTCTATATTGGCCTTCATCCTCGTCGTACTCTTTACTTATGTATACACTGCTCTTGTCGTCGACCCCAAACAGTATGCCGAATACCTCAAGAGACAAAATGCATTTATCCCGGGCATTAAACCTGGCAAAGCCACGGCAGAATACATCGATGCGATCGTCTCTAAGGTAACCCTGCCGGGTTCGATCTTTCTGGGCATCATTACCATTATGCCAGCCATTGCCAATAAGGTGCTCGGTGCTACCCCAGCCTTTTCGACGTTTTTTGGTGGGACTTCTCTCATCATCCTCGTCGGTGTGATCCTCGATACTCTTCAGCAAATCGAGACCTATCTGCTCATGAAAAAATACGACGGCCTCGTCAAATCGGGCCGCATTATGGGGCGTACCAGAGGGCTCCATGGCATCGGCGCACCGATTTAATCCGGCGTACAATCCCGTCGTTTCCGACAGTGAACAAGCTATTGCACAGATTGTTACACAAAACAGGCCGTTCGATCCTAATCGTATGATTCACATTCGCTCGGAAGAAGAAATATCCCTCATCAAACAGAGCAACCAACTGGTAAGCCGTACTCTGGCACATTTAGCAAGACATCTCAAACCCGGCATAACAGGTCAGCAGCTCGATGCGCTGGCCGAAGAGTACATACGCGATCACGGGGCAGAGCCCGCCTTTAAGGGGTATCGCGGTTTTCCAGCTACCCTGTGTGTATCCATCAATCACTGCGTCGTGCACGGCATCCCCAATGATACGCCCATACAGGAGGGAGACATCGTGAGCATCGACTGTGGAGTACAGCGTGACGGATATTTCGGCGATGCAGCATACACCTTTGCGGTCGGCGTAGATGATCCTGCAATCTTAGACCTATTAAAAGCTACGGTCCACAGTCTCTATCTCGGCATTGCCCAAGCCAAACACGGCAATCGCGTCGGCGACATTGGATGGGCCATCCAAAACTACATCGAACGCGAAAAGGGCTATTCCGTCGTGCGCGATCTCGTAGGACACGGCATCGGCACCCAACTGCACGAACCCCCAGAAATACCCAACTTCGGCCGCCGCGGTCGAGGGCCACTACTCAAGTCCGGCATGGTCATCGCCATCGAACCCATGATCAACATGGGAAAAGCCCGAGTCGTCCAAGCATCCGATGGTTGGTCCATCCTCACCAGCGATGGCAAACCCTCCGCCCACTTCGAACACACCGTCGCCGTACGCAACGGCCGCGCCGAACTATTGTCGGATCACAGCGTTATCGAAGAGGAAATAAAAAACAATCCATATCTTGTCTCTATCTCGTAAAATTATCCGATATTTGCAGTCCGAAATTGGCAAGGATGGCTAAACAACCGCTGATCAAACAAGACGGGGTCGTCACAGAAGCACTCTCTAACGCCATGTTTCGCGTCAAACTCGAAAGCGGACACGAAATCTTGGCGACCATCTCGGGCAAAATGCGGCTCAACTATATCCGCATACTGCCCGGCGACAAAGTGGCTGTTGAAATTTCACCATACGATCTCAATAGAGGAAGAATCACTTACCGCTATTAAACCGCTAAATTATCAGGAGTCATGAAGGTACGGGCATCGGTAAAAAAGCGTTCCGCAGACTGTAAAATCGTCCGACGCAAAGGGCGCATCTACATCATCAACAAGAAAAATCCACGATTTAAACAACGTCAGGGATAAAATCGCTCATCTATGGCACGTATCGCAGGCGTCGATCTTCCGAAAAACAAGCGCGGAGTAATCGGTCTGACCTATATCTATGGCATAGGTCGTACCACCGCACGCAAGATACTTCAGGAAGCCGGTATCGATGAAAACATCCGTGTAAAAGATTGGACCGACCAAAATATCCGCGATATCGCCACCTACATCCGCAACAATCTCAAAGTGGAGGGTGAACTGCGCACCGAAGTGCAGATGAACATCAAGCGTCTGATGGATATCGGCTGTTATCGCGGCATACGTCACCGCAAGGGCCTGCCCGTACGAGGACAGCGCACGCGCACCAATGCTCGTACGCGCAAAGGCAAGCGCAAAACCGTGGCCAATAAGAAGAAAGCAACGAAGTAATCTGTAGCAGCACAAAATCAAACGTCTATGGCAACACGTTCGCGTAAGGCAAAAAAGCGCAAAGTCAAAGTCGAACCAGAAGGCATCGTACACATACAGGCGACCTTTAACAATATCATCATCACGGTGACCAACAAGGCGGGACAGGTCATCTCCTGGTCCAGTGCTGGTAAGATGAAATTCCGCGGATCAAAGAAAAACACCCCCTATGCCGCTCAGGTGGCCGCCCAAGACGCCGCCTCCGCAGCATACGAGGCGGGAGTGCGCGTTGCAGAAGTGCGCGTCAAAGGCCCAGGAAGCGGACGCGAAGCAGCTATTCGCGCAGTCTATCAGGCCGGCATCCGCATCACCCGCATCGTCGATGTCACTCCCATACCCCATAACGGTTGCCGACCTCCGAAAAGACGACGTGTGTAATCCATCATACAAACGCGATAAAAATCTGTAGTTCATGGCAAGATATACAGGACCAAAGACCAAAAAAGCACGAGCCTTTGGCGAAGCCATCTTCGGCTACGATAAATATTTCGAACGCAAAAAATATCCGCCGGGTGAACACGGCAATAAGCGGCGGCGCCGACAAAAGTCGTATTACGGTATCCAACTGATGGAAAAACAAAAGGCCAAATACACCTACGGCCTCCTCGAAAGACAGTTCCGCAACCTCTTTAAAAAAGCTGCGCGCCTCAAGGGTAATACCGGCGAATTGCTGCTCCAACTCCTCGAATCCCGACTCGACAATGTCGTCTATCGCCTCGGTATTGCTCCCACGCGACGCGCAGCCCGTCAGCTCGTCAGCCACCGCCATATCACCGTCAACGGCAAGGTGACCAATATCCCCTCCTACCTGCTCAAACCCGGTGAAGTCGTCGCCGTGCGCGGCAAAAGCCAAAACCTCGAAGTCATTAAAAACAGCATCGCCCAAAATGCCAAAAACGTCCGACGATTCGGATGGCTGGAGTGGAACCCCGATAAAATGGAAGGCGTGTTCCTCCAATATCCCGAACGCGAAAAAATACCAGAACCCATCAACGAACAGCTCATCGTCGAGCTCTATTCGAAATAAGTAATCTACGCACTTAGACAGCGTCTGCACAAAGCCGAAAAATACTGTTGAACTATGACCAATATATTGACATTTCATAAGCCAGAAAAAATAAAGCTCAAAAAGGGCAACGAGTTCGAAGGAGAATTCGAGTTTAAGCCCCTCGAACCAGGTTTCGGCCAAACCATCGGCAATTCCCTTCGTAGAGTCCTCCTCTCTTCCCTCGAAGGATGGGCCATCAGTAGCGTGCGCATTGTCGACGTCGACCACGAGTTTTCCGTCATCGAAGGCGTGCGCGAAGACGTCGTCGACATCATCCTCAACCTCAAACAAGTGCGCTTCAAATTCCTCCGCGAAGACCAAAACACCGTCGAAGAAAAGATATACATCAGCTTTACGGGTAAAGAAGAATTCCGAGCAGGCGATATTCAAGCGTATACCAACATGTTTGAAATCACCAACCCCGACCTGCTCATCTGCGAAATGGAACCGTGGGTCAACCTCGACATGGAACTCACCCTGACCAAAGGACGAGGCTACGTCCCAGCAGAAGAAAACGTCGACGAAAACGCCCCCATCGGCGTCATTCCCGTCGATGCCATCTATACACCTATTAAAAATGTAGCCTATACGGTCAGCAATGTGCGCGTCGGCCAAAAGACCGACTACGAAAAACTCACCCTCTACGTCAAAACCGACGGTACCATCACACCAGAAGATGCCGTCAAGCAAGCCGCTAAAATCCTCATCGACCACCTCGCACTCATCGTCCGAGAAAAAATCGACCTCGATACCGAAGAAGATCACAAGGAGGTCCAAATGGACGAGGAAATCCTCCACAAGCGCAAACTCCTCAAAACACCCCTCGAAGACCTCGAACTATCGGTGCGCGCTTTCAACTGCCTCAAAGCCGCGCGTATCAATACCCTCGCTGACCTCGTACAGTACGAACCGCACGAACTACTCAAGTTCCGCAACTTCGGCAAAAAATCCCTCGTCGAAATCGAAGAGCTGCTCAAAGATCTCGGCCTGACCCTTGGAATGGACGTGTCCAAATACCAAATCGACGAAAACCACCGATAAAAACATCGCCCCATGAGACACAGAAAAAAAGTAGCCAAACTCGGTCGAAAAAGTGCCCAACGCAAAGCACTGTTGAAAAGCCTGGCCAATGCACTGATTCGCCATAAACGCATCGTCACCACTCTGGCCAAAGCCAAAGCACTGCGCCCCTTCGTCGAACCCATCATCACACGGGCTAAAGAAGACAATCTCCACAGTAGGCGCATGGTGTTTCGAAAACTCCAAAATAAAGAGGCCGTCAAAGAACTCTTCGGCACGATACGACCCAAAATCATGGATCGGCCCGGCGGCTATACCCGTGTCATACGCATGGGATTCCGCAAAAGCGACTTCGCCGAAATGGCTATGATCGAACTCGTCGACTTCAACGAAGTCTACACCACGAAAGAAGCCCCGACACCTACCAAGACGCGATCCAAGACGCGTCGCGGCGGTAAGAAGAAAAAGTCTAAATCCACAGACCAAGGCACTGGTGCCACTACCGCTACCGGCTCTACCAAAGAACAACCATCCTCATCACCAGAGGTAGAGGATACAGCATCGCCCACCACACCGACGCCTCCAGAGGAAAACAACAACACCGAAGCGGAGGACAACAAAAAAGAAGAGGCCTAATATACGGATATTGCGTAGACATTCGTTAAAGACACGAATTGTGATTTCAAAATGCCCGATTATGAAAAATCTCATCTTTTTGCTGGGATTGATGCTTGGAACATCCACCGTATGGGCCCAGGCAAATAATGAACAACCCAAATCGGAAGAAAAAACAGGGCCGAAGATTGAGTTTTCGACTACCATCGTTGACTACGGTACGATCGAGCAGGGGTCTGATCCGCTTCGCGTTGTCGAATTTAAGAATGTGGGCGATGAGCCGCTGATCATCAAGAATGCACGTGGCTCGTGCGGTTGTACCGTCCCCTCATGGCCAAAAGAACCAATCATGCCCGGCGAGTCGGCCAAAATAGAAATACGCTATGACACCAAGCGCATCGGCCCCATTAGTAAGACCGTTAAAATTACGACCAACGAAAAGGACAACAACGTCCATGTGTTGCGCGTAAAGGGAAAAGTACTCCGCAAGGAGCCTAAAAAAGACCTTCCCGTCAAGGAGTCCAACCTGTTGGCGCCCAAATCCAAATAGCCAACAAGTCTATTGCATACACCGCTCTACCGCCCTAAGCCCATCTACAATAAAAGATAGGCTTAGGGCGTAGTCTATATACGAAGAGCTAAAAGCCACGAGGAATGTTGGTCGTGTTATCACCGGCGAAGCGCTTAAACGAAAAGCCCGTCGATGTATGTGAACGCCTGCAGTGTACTACGCCCGTGTTTGCCGACAGGGCAACTGTCTTGCTCGATGTGCTGAAAAAATTCGACGCCGGGGAGTTGCAATCTCTGATGGGCATCAGCGACAAGCTCGC
>JALWKB010000118.1 GCA_026996805.1 Saprospiraceae bacterium
ACCGTTTCCATAAACTTCCGGGCATAGCGCATGGCTTCTCGATAATAGCCGAGCTTGAAATAGGCCTGGGCTATATCAAACATCAAACCGGGCTCTTGACCCGTCGTATCCGATGCCAGCAGGGTGTTGTAGTGCAGCAGTGCGCGCTTGTAGGCGTGTAATTGCCAGGCCGCTTCTGCCATCTTTTTGTGCAAGGCCAAGGTATCTCGCCCATAGCGCATGGCCTGCTGAAAAAAGGCATAAGCAGAATAGTAATCTTGCGATACCAATCGCTTTTCGGCTTCCTCCAGCACGTGACGAAAGTTCGGGCTGCCAATCTGCGCCCATCCATACAACGGATACAGCAGCAATAGAGCGCTGACAAATTGCTTCAAAAGAGTTGTGTCGATTATTCGCATTTCCTCTCCCCTTTTGGTATTAATACACAGGACAGCTCTTAAACTGTGTGGGCGGCGTAGGCCGGAAGAAGTAATACTGCACGTGCATCTCAGGCCCTCCCCTCCCGGTCGTCGCTACTTTAAACGGCGAATAATTGTAATCATAACTCAGGCCCACATACCAATTTCGATAGTGCAGCGCCAATTGCGGGATGATGGCATCGTCTACTCTCCAGCCAGCTCCAAAGTCAAGGGCGAGCTCACGCCCCGGCACCAAGCTCAGGTACCACCGAAACAGACCGCCTGCTACAATTTCACGGTACACCTCCTGACGTTGCCACATGGCCGAAGCCAAGAGATCCAGCCGACGCACCAACTGTAGGCTCAGCTGGGCAGAGGCATTCAGCCTACTGAAACGCGGCACATCCGTACCGTTGGAGTAAAAGGTCTGCTGCGCACGCAAAAAGTGATGATAGGCACCACCGATATTCAACCACGTCCGCGGCGAATGCTGATAGCGATAGTGAATCCCCCCCGCGAGGTCGACAAAGACAAAATCCAACCGCGCAAACGGCTCCTGGGGATCAAGCCCGGGATTGTACCGCTCACCATCCCACTGATTGGGAAAGCGCAAACTCTCCACCCCAAATGCACGCCTACCTACATTGACAGAGGCCCCTAAACTAAGGATATTTCTCCTGGAGGGTATAAAATGGTAGGCGCCCATCAGATTGGCATCGAGGATCTCCAGCCTGCCATCCCCCGCATAATCGTACAAGAGCTTTCCGCCAATACCCCAAAAGTGCTTCAACGCATAGGTGGGATACCATTTCATATCAAAACTCACTCCAAAGGTGGTATACGGTACCGGCACCGTCGTCCACTGATTGCGGTATACCGCTGCAAGGCGCATGTCCGCTCGGTGTACCGAGGTCATCGCAGGATTGAGATCCATCGGCGCATTGAAAAACTGACTGAAATGCACATCCTGACTCCATCCCACGCTGTGTAGAAGTACTACACTCCAGAGGTATAGGTATGCCACGCGCATAGAGGGTACATTTAGATAGTCCAATCTTTTTAAATTTAACGATGTAAGGGTTTATTTGGCTTGTATATTTCGAAGGCTAAAATAAAAATTTATTCTAAGAAATTCCCATCGCCTCCATTGGCTTTTATGCCTCACGCACTTCAGCCATAGGCTAAAAGCCGTACCTTTGAGCTCAAAACGCGTACCAAATGGACAAAACAGTAGAATACTGCCTCAATCATCTCGACCAGACCGTCGATGAATTGATGGAGCTGCTCCGCATTCCATCGATCAGTGCCGACTCGTCGCACAAACAAGATATGTACCGCGCTGCTGAATACCTGCGCAATCGACTCCTGCAAGCCGGCGTAGATAAGGCCGACATCATTGAGACCGAAGGTCATCCGATCGTCTACGCCGAACAAATCATCGACCCACAGCTACCGACAGTACTCATCTACGGTCACTATGACGTGCAACCCCCCGATCCGCTTGACCTTTGGGACAGTCCACCCTTCGAACCCGTTATCAAAGCGACGGACATCCATCCCGAGGGAGCCATCTTCGCCCGCGGAGCCAGCGACGACAAGGGGCAAGTCTACATGCACGTCAAGGTGCTGGAAGCTATGAATGCCACCGGTGAACTGCCCTGCAATGTCAAGTGTATCATCGAAGGCGAAGAAGAAGTAGGCTCCAAACACCTCGAACCATTTGTACAAGACCACCGAGATATGCTCCAATGCGATATCATACTCATCTCCGATACCGGCATCATCGACCGCAATACACCTGCTATTACGGTAGGCCTGCGCGGACTGTGCTACATGGAAGTAGAAGTGACAGGGCCCAATAGAGATCTTCACTCCGGACTCTTCGGTGGAGCTGTGGCCAACCCCGCCAACGAACTGGCTCGGATGATCGCCCAAATGCACGATTCCGACTACCGCATTGCTATACCGGGCTTTTACGACAAGGTGCGCGAAGCCTCCGAAGAAGAACGCCGCGCCCTCAACAACGCACCTTTCGACCTGGAAGCCTTTAAAAAAGACCTCGGCATCCGTCAGGAATGCGGCGAAGCAGGCTATACCACCATCGAACGCATAGGTATCCGCCCCACCCTCGACGTCAACGGCATGTGGAGCGGCTATACGGGCGAAGGCGCGAAGACCGTCTTGCCCTCCCGCGCCCATGCCAAAATCAGCATGCGCCTCGTGCCCGACCAAGACTACCGCGAAATAGCCGAACTCTTTACCAACTACGTACGCCAAATCGCCCCACCCTGCGTCGATGTCGAAGTGCGCTTCCTCCACGGCGGACATCCCTACCTGATGCCCATCGACAACATCGGCTATCGAGCAGCCCACCGCGCCATGGCTAAAGGCTTCGAAAAAGAACCCGTGCCCGTGCGCGGCGGCGGATCCATCCCCATCGTCCCGCTCTTCGAACAACTCCTCGGCGTCAAAACCATCCTCATGGGTTTTGGCCTGGATTCCGATAAAATCCACTCCCCCAACGAACACTTCGGCCTCTACAACCTCCAAAAAGGCCTTGCATCCATCCCTTGGTTTTACCACTATTACACCAACCTCTACAAAGAGACCACATCATAGCTCCTACGGCCGCAGCGGACAGTACGCAATGAAAAACTTCAAATACGAGGTCTGATCCATCCACGGATGAATCGGATGATCAGGCGGGTGTGTGCCGCGATGGATGATGCGCACATCTCTGCCCTGGCGGTACGCCTCTTCTCGCAACAGCTCGATGAGTGACGCCTCTTCGACGTAATACGAACAGCTCGCCGCCGCGAGGATGCCATCTCCTCCCAACACCCTGAGGGCATGGCGATACAGGCGACGATAGCCCCGATGGGCCGAAGCAATGTGTGCCCTATCTTTGGCAAAGGCAGGCGGATCGACAATCACGACATCCCATCGTTGGGCATTATCACGTAAATATGCAAAGACTTCTCCGCGCACGATCTCCGCACGCTCAAAACCAAAGCCATTGGCATCAATGTTGGCACGCACCTTCTCCAGTGCCTTGGCAGAACTGTCGACAAACCACACCTTGCGAGCGCCTGCCTGCAACGCGTTGAGCCCAAAGCCCCCCTGATTGCAATACGCATCCAACACCGTCTTATCCCTGCAATACGGACGTATATGCAGCCGGTTGAATCGCTGATCGAGGAAAAAGCCCGTCTTCTGACCTCCCAAAGGACTGATATTATAGCGTATGCCGTGCTCCCGACACCACCAACTCGGCGGCACCTCGCCCCATTCCACCATTTCATACAGCGAAAGACCCTCCTTGCGCCGTATGGCCACGTCGTTTTTGGATACTATGCCTTTGAGATGCGGCATGATTTGTCGCGCCGCTTCGACGATGACAGCCTTTTGGCGTTCCATGCCCGCCGAGAGGATTTGCACGACAGCATAACTACCATATACGTCGAGGATGAGTCCCGGCAAGTAATCCGACTCGCCGTACACCCAGCGAAACATGCCCTCCGGCTCTATCTCCATACTCCGACGGCGCAACTGTAGAGCGCGCTCCAGACGCTCAACCCAAAATGCACGCGTGGGATAATCTGTCGTATGCAGCAGACGGAGACGAATCTTGCTGTGGGGATTGTAAAACGCATATCCCAAGGGCCGGCCTCCGCGCATCGCAGCCCAGACGATATCGCCAGCCTGTGGCTCTCCGCGCACTTCACCGATTTCGTTGTCGAAGACCCACGATTGCGCCATGCGC
>JALWKB010000119.1 GCA_026996805.1 Saprospiraceae bacterium
AAATAGCCGCGAAACTTGTAGTCGGTATTGGGTTGGACATTGACCGTGTAGCACCACATCGAATTTTGACCGCCGTGCACCATCATCATGTACTGCCCCTCGTAAGGGGTACAGATATTGGGCACACCAGTGATTTGAAAGACACTGCTCACCGTATACGTGCCGACAGGCCCCGTAGGGAAGCTGTTGGGATCCAGATAACCCATGGTCGTCGTCGCTGGATCGATGTTGCCATTTTCGAAGTCGCCATTCGGGATGAGGTTGTCGCTTTCGCCTTCCACCCGTAGGGTATAGGTCGTCGTCTGTGTCACATCGACCGAGGGGTTCAATACGGTGGGATCATCCAGGCCTATAGCAGGCGACCAGGTGATTTTGGTGATGTTGCCCGAGGCCGAACCGTTGAGCTGTCCTATCGCTCCGTTACAGAGGACGATATCCTCACCGGCATCGACATCGAGGTCACATGCGGAATTGCCCGATTGAGCAAACAAGGGCGTCAATGCGTACATCAAAGCAAGGGCCACACACATCCCTTGCACCCCACACATCACACCCATGGCTGAAAATCATTAGCAAATATGAAACCCATTTGCAAGTTACAAAGCCCATTAGAAACCACATAGGATTAGCTGTGATTGTCAACTATTTCATGCGACAAATCTCCCCCTCCTTCGATAGTATGATTTTTATCACAGCACACAGATACTAATGGAATTACTGTAGCGTTAAAAGGTTGATTTAAAAATGTGGAGAATATCTTTTCATCACCAAAAAAACTGTGATTCTATGAAAAAGATCTTTTTTTGGATGGGTATCAGCATGGCATTGGGTGTGAGCCTGATGTTGAGCTCGTGTGGCAAAGATGAGCCGCCAGCGCTTGAGCTACAGCAAGCTCCGACGGGGCAGGTTGAATCAGGTCAGATCTTTCAAGTGACACTCAGAGGTGTGAAGGGAACAAGCCCGTTGAGCACCTTGGAGATTCGTCAGGATGGCCAGACCGTCGAAGATAGCCGCCTTTCGGGCGATGTCACTTCCGGGCAGTATGTGTTGTCGGGCAGCGAAAAAGAAGGATTTACCTTTCAGATCGGTATCCGCGCACCTTTCCAAACGGGAGCCTACCTCTTTGAGTTTGTCTTGACAGATGAAAACAACCAGAGCGACAAGGCTGAGCTCCAAGTGACTGTCGGCCAGACGCCGCTCAGCATTACTATCAACTCCACCAATCCCATCCGAGGGACACAAACCGGCCTTTACGAAGTCTCCATTAGCGTACGCGGCGGAGGCCAGCTTGCAGCGCTCACCGTCTACGACGGAGACGGCAACCTCGTGCCAAAGGAAAACCTCTACGTCCTTGAAGGCAACACTCCCACGATGTTTCTCTCCAATCCGTTGCCACTCACCGGAGATGACCAGTATGGCTTCGACAAAATAATCGGCATCGAAGTGACCGAGTACGGCATTTCCGAATACACCTTTGAAGTGGTATCGACCAATGCGAGTACCGCAAGAGCGTCGATTACCATCATCGTGGGCACCCCCTTGCGCGATACTTCGGGAGTCTTGATGTGGAATTACAAAGGCCCCAAGAAGGGCAGTGTAGACCTGCATCGCTTTATGACCGTAAGCTCCTCGGATACGACGCGCGACATCATGGATGCCGGTTGGGGGAACAACCCTGCAGGGCAATGGGGTAAACAGATCAAGCCCGTCAACGGAGCCGAGCTCGTCATGGCCGATGCAGGGATCGACTACGACGCCATCAAGGCGGTCGAACAAATCGAAAGCCTCTTCGCTCAAGGCCAAACCGTGCAGATGACGCCACCACTCAATCCGGGCGATGTGTTCTTCGTCCGCTCAAGGGGTGATTACTTCGTCGTACGCGTAGCCGAAGTCAACGAAACGCCCAACGACAATCTCGATCACTACGTCTTGGATATCAAAGGCAAGTAGTCTTTTTCCTTCGGTATAAAATCGTAAAAGGGTAAACAGAGAGGGCCGCCCATGGGGTGGCCCTTTGTGCATTATGACCAAGGGAACCATCCGCTCATTGAAAATGTTGTAATGAGAAAAGATAAAGCTGGGGTCAACCGATGTTTGAGACCTATGATGTCGTCGTAGTGGGAGGTGGGCATGCCGGTTGTGAGGCAGCGGTCGCTGCGTCCAATCTCGGGGCACGTGTGTTGCTCATCACCCTCAACATGCAGACCATCGGCCAGATGTCGTGCAACCCTGCCATGGGGGGCGTTGCCAAGGGACAAATC
This sequence comes from Saprospiraceae bacterium, assembly GCA_026996805.1. GTDB lineage: Bacteria > Bacteroidota > Bacteroidia > Chitinophagales > Saprospiraceae > S141-43. The sequence goes on from JALWKB010000119.1 coordinate 2,262, forward strand.
GTTCGCGAAATCGACGCGCTGCACGGACGCTCCGCCATTGTCACCGACCATACCGCGATTCAATTTCGCATGCTCAACCGCTCCAAGGGGCCGGCCATGTGGAGCCCAAGAGCCCAAAACGACCGCATGCAGTTTGCCCTCTTCTGGCGCAAATCCCTTGAAGAAATTCCCCTGATTGACTTCTGGCAAGACATGGTCGTCGGCATCATAGTCAAAGGAGATCGCGTCACAGGTGTCCGCACGCGCCTCGGCTACGAAATCCCCGCTCGCGCCGTCATACTCACCACCGGCACCTTTATGAACGGCATCATCCACATCGGAGAAAAACAGTTTGGCGGAGGCCGCATGGGAGAGTCTGCCTCCAAAGGCATCACCGAACAACTCATCGAACTCGGCTTCGAAGCCGGCCGCATGAAGACGGGTACACCACCTCGAGTCGATGGCCGTTCGCTCGACTACAGTCAGATGGAAATCCAACCCGGCGATGAACCCCCTTCGAAGTTTTCATACCTCGATACGCCGATCGTGCAAGATCAATTGCCCTGCCATATCACATACACCAATCCAGAGGTACACGCAATCTTGCGCAAGGGCTTTGACCGCTCACCCATGTTTTGCGGCCGCATCAAAGGCCCCGGGCCGCGCTACTGTCCCTCCATCGAAGATAAAATAGAGCGTTTTGCCCAACGCGATCGCCATCAGTTGTTTATCGAACCCGAAGGGCGCAACACCGTCGAAGTCTATGTCAACGGCTTCTCCACGTCCCTGCCCGAAGACATCCAGTACGAGGCATTGAAGAAAATACCCGGTTTCGAACGCGTCAAGATGTTTCGCCCCGGCTACGCGATCGAATACGACTATTTCCCGCCGTATCAGCTCTACCATACCCTCGAGACGCGTAAAATCCATCACCTCTACTTTGCCGGCCAAATTAACGGCACTACGGGCTATGAAGAAGCCGCCTGCCAGGGGCTCGTTGCCGGCATCAATGCCGTATTGAAGCTCCGCGATGAAAAACCATTTGTCTTGCGACGCGACGAAGCCTATATCGGCGTGCTCATCGATGATCTCATCAACAAGGGGACCAAAGAGCCCTACCGCATGTTTACCTCCCGTGCCGAGTTTCGCATGCTGCTGCGCCAAGACAATGCCGACGTACGCCTGACTCCTTACGTCGCAAAACTCGGCATGCGCAATATCGAGCAGCGCCTCTCCCTACTGGAAGAAAAGCAAAAGACGATCGAGCAAGTAGAGCGCTTCGCCAACGAGTACAGCGTAGCACCCGAACAAGTCAATCGCATGCTCGTAGAAATCGGCTCTGCGCCCTTGGGCCAGAAAATAAAGCTCGTCACCCTCCTGCGACGTCCGAAAGTCGATTTCCACCTCTTGCGCCAATGTATTCCCCAACTCGATGCCTTCTTGATCCAATTTAAGGAGGAATACGTCCAGGCAGCAGAGATCAAGTTGAAATACGCCGGATACATCGAGCGCGAAAAGCTCATGGCCGAAAAGTTGCAGCGCCTCGAAAACGTCCGCATACCCCAGCACATCGACTACAGAAGTATCCACGGCCTGTCAGCCGAAGCCGTGGAAAAGCTATCGGCCATGCGCCCCCAATCCATTGGGCAGGCAAGCCGCATCAGCGGAGTATCGCCCTCCGACGTGTCGGTGCTCCTCGTCTATCTCGGAAGATAAGTCGCAGCGCTACCCATCCTTTTCCACCCGATTGTCGTTTATAAAAATGAGAGAAATACAATAACTTCGCGTTTCAAATAGGAATTGATGCGTCATACGGCGTACCATATCGCTGATCTGGTGGAAATCTTCGAGGAAATTCCCGAGCACGACTATCGGGAAAAGGTCGAACTATACGAAGACAACGAAGAGACCATCCAGCT
>JALWKB010000120.1 GCA_026996805.1 Saprospiraceae bacterium
TACAGCGCTGCCAATTGCACAGAGGGGGACGGTATCTACCACCGCCTATCTGGATTTGCTTCGGATAGCCCGGATGTATTTGACCACTTCTTCCTTAATGCGAGGTGTCAACAAGACCACACCGATGATATTGGGCACGACCATGGCAAAGATCATGGCGTCGGAAAAGTCGAGCACCGATTTAAGCGTAATCCCCGAGCCGACGATCAAAAACACCAAAAACAGCAGCTTATAGGTCAAGTCGGATATCCTGCTACGGCCAAACAGGTACATCCACCCCTGCATACCGTAATACGACCACGAAATCATCGTCGAAAAGGCAAAGAGAATCACGGCGATCGTCAAAATGACTGAGAAATGCGGTATGACGGAGTCAAAGGCATTGGCGGTGAGTTCGACTCCCTTGTCGATGGGGTTGCCATAGGTGAAGAGGCCACTCTCGAGATTGGTGATGATGAGCACGAGAGCCGTCATGGTACAGATGACTACGGTATCGACAAAGGGCTCGAGTAAGGCCACAATTCCCTCACTGGCGGGGTATCGCGTGACAACCGCCGAATGCGCTATGGCGGCAGAGCCCACCCCGGCTTCATTGGAAAAGGTACCGCGGCGAAAACCTTGGATGAGCACACCTAAAAATCCGCCAGCAATACCCGTGCCCGTAAAGGCTTCGGTCACAATCAACTCCACTGCCTTGGGCAAATGGTGTATATTGTAAAAGATGATGACCAAGGCCCCTAAGACATAGATCCCAGCCATAAAGGGCACGAGCTTTTCCGTCACCTTGCCGATCCGCTTTATACCTCCGATGATGACAAGGGCTACTAAAATGGCCATGACTATACCGAAGTAAAATCGCCCCAACTCATGCTCAATGTTGAAGAGCTTGGCAAACTGTTCAGCGGCCTGATTGGCTTGAAACATATTGCCTCCTCCAAACGAACCGCCGATGACCATTATGGCAAATATTGCCGCCAGTACCTTGCCCAAACGCGCTAATCCGATCTCGCGTAGGCCCTTCGACAAATAATACATCGGCCCGCCGTACACGACGCCGTTTTCGTCGATATCGCGGTATTTTACACCCAAGGTACATTCGGCAAACTTTGAGGCCATACCCAACAGCCCTGCTAAGATCATCCAAAACGTCGCTCCGGGCCCACCCACACTGATGGCCACCGCCACCCCAGCAATGTTGCCCAGCCCCACCGTCGCCGAAAGCGCTGCCGTCAATGCCTGAAAATGCGATACCTCCCCCTTGGATCCCTCCACCTTAATCGTTTCGGGTATGTCGTCCCCCTCCGTGGGAGTCGGATCACCCGCCACTGGCATGGAGCTGTGGCTATCGATGGCATCGTATTTGCCGCGCACCGTATCGATCGCCACCTTGAAGTACTTGAACTGCGGCAAGCCAAAGCGAAAAGTAAAATAGATCGCCCCCCCAATCAAGACGATAAGTACCCACGGCACTCGAAAGTCTTCTTGAAAAGGTATCTCATAAAAGATCAGTCGGACAAACCATCCCGTCAAGCTCGCAAACACTTGATCCACCATCTCGGGAAAACTGTTGGCTCTTGCCACCGTCGGCATCGCAAGCACCAGCAACGCAGCCAATCGATACGCCATAGGCACCGTATTTTACCCTACCATTTAAATCTACAGGCTAATATCTAAATATTTTTTGATTTTCAAATAAAACCGCCCCCCTACGATTTCACCCCACAGCACGCGTCATAGAAGAACGGGGTAACTTCAAACGCTCCTCTATCTTCGACATCAACCACCCCTTCGAGGGGAAGGCATCGCCCTTTATGCGTTCGTACAATTTCCGCAAGTCCTCCTTGTTCCAGGTATCCAATAGCTGACGCGTATATCGAATGAGCTTGAGGTATGCGCGTTGGCGCTGATGCGAGAGCTCCCTATGGCGATCGACAAAAGTGCGAAAGGCATGCAAAAACGAATCCAGCACATCCCACTCTTCCAACTCATAGTATGTGGCCATCAAAAGCGTCTTTGCACCAAGGCTGTAGTAAATGTCCTGTATGTTGACTTCCTGCAACAATTGCAAGACCTCATCATACTCTCTCAAGTAAAAGTGCAGATTGGCGCGATTATACGCCACCGCTGAATCGCGTATGTCATCGGGCAAATACTTTGCAAAGTGCTCGATAAAATGGCGCACCCACTCAAACTCCCGCATGCGCAACCCCGCTGTGACAATGTTTTTGAAAAGAAAGGGCGAAATCTTTCCCTTGATATATAAAAACTCCCGCTCCAACCCCATTTGATAGTTGTGAAACACCTCTTCTAAGAAGCGCTCCTCCCCCGCATTGAGCCTCCGTATCGAATAGTTGATCAAGTGTTCGTACAGCTCCTTTTGTTCCTCGTGGGGAAACACATCGATGTATTGATACAACAACTGCTTGTACCGATAGTAATTGTCGTCGTTTTCCGGCTCCTTTAAGAGCAAGATGACCTGATAAAACAGCGCAATCGACGGCTCCGCCAAGAAATCATGCGTGCGCACATAGTCGAGCACCTCCTCCATAAACAAAATCTCCCCCTCGCGCTTGTACATCTTCTCTAAAGTGAGCAAAATCCCAAAATAGCGCAGCTTCTCACTCAAGTAAAAGTAATCCAGCTGCGTCATGATATTGTCAAGACGCTTGCTGTACTCTACAGGATCGACGCGCTTGGTGTCCATATTCATGCGATGGCGAAACAAGACCGAATCCAGTCGGTAGCGGTACAGCGAATATTCCGAATTGCGATAAAAATGTTGCCGCGCAAGCCGCTCACCAAGGCGCGAAACCGTACCGTATATGCCGTGCAACTCTCGCTGTGCTATATATCTGGCTGCACCGTATACCTGTTCCAACGACGATTGCATAAAGCGCTCCGTAGCGAAAAATTTTATTATGAGCTGTATGAAATGGTTGTTCATCTTCCGCATGGCGGCATCGTCGTAAGGCCTATCTGGATGCAAATGCGCCCATAGGGCTTCCTTCGACGGCGGCTCCGCTTCCTCATGCTTCAATGCCTCCTCTACAAAATCCAAATAGCGTATCCACAGAGTATTTTTGTTGAAATACGGCGACTGCAAAAACAGGCGCAAGCGCCTCCGATCTCTGCCGTTTAATCCACTCAACAACTGAAAAACCTTGGTGCGCTTCATTTTTTTAGTTGTATTTGACAAATATATGCATCGTATCCTCGGTTTCCAACATTGTACGTTTAAACTGCGCTTTGGAAATGCAGTACAAAGCTCATATGAATCAAAATTCACATATTTTCAAGTTCTAATATATGCACTTTTTTATAATGTATAAACGGACAGTCTAAAATTCGACGTATCTTTGTCACCATAAAATGAACAACCATGTATCTGATTAAACGCTTGACGATGAACTATCGCTCTCTACTCTGGCTTGTATTGTGTGCGGGCATGTTGCCCATAACTGTACATGCCCAACAATCGGGTTATACCGATATCTACTTACTCAAAGACGGAGTATTTACCGAGGTCATCAAGGGCTACAACCTCGGAAAGACGTACACCCCCAAGCACGGAAAGTTTCGCGTCACCAAACGACAGCCACCAAACTATCGCTTCAAGTACACCCCTGACAGCGGATTTGTCGGCACGGATACTTTAATTATCGAATATTGGAGTAAGCCCCACCGCCGCGGCAAGCATAGCTACAAGGGATATGTCTTCCACGTCAAACCTTCCCTAATCGATGCTGCCGACGACTACTACACCGTTGAAGCCAATTCCTCCGACAATGCATTGACCCCACTGGCCAACGACTCCGCTACTTCGGGCGTGCTCCAGCTCAGCGAAGTGCTCTTGGTCAATCACGGTACCGCTACCATTAGTGGTGATACTATTTTATTTACACCGCATAGTGATATCACAGGTCAAGCGTATATCGTCTACAAGGCCTGTGACGACATGGGCAGTTGTGATCTGGGTACTATCATCATAGCCGTCGTCGACGACGCCCAACCGTCTACCGATACCTTACACCTCATCACCAAGGAGTCGCAACCGCTCACCATCTGCCTAAAGCGCACTGATCTCGACCTTCAAAATGCCCCTGCGCATGGCAGCTTAGATACCCTATCTTCTGCTGTATTTCAATATCT
>JALWKB010000121.1 GCA_026996805.1 Saprospiraceae bacterium
GGGATCTTTGCGCTCGTGTTGTTTTTTATACGCGTCTTTCGCCCGCAGACCTCCTTGAAAATCCCGAGATTGATTTTGTTGTCTTTGGTGTGGTTGGCTTTTGCCCTTCACGTGTTCGGACTCGCCGTACGTTGGTATGTGTCGGAGAGGGCTCCATGGAGCAATGCATATGAATCCTTGATCTATATCGCCTTTACGGGGGTATTGGCAGGCCTGCTTTTCGGACGAAAGTCATTAGGAGCCTTAGCTGCGTCCCTCATCTTAGGTAGTACCTTCCTCATGGTTGCGCACCTAAACAATTTTGATCCCGAAATCACACCATTGGTACCTGTCTTAAAATCGTACTGGCTCACCATACACGTCTCCCTCATGGCGGGTAGTTATGGATTCCTCTTATTGGGCGCGGTCATCGGTCTGATCAATCTCGTCTTATTTGGTTTGATGACCAGAGCCAATAAAAATGCCATTATCAGTCATGTCAAAAAGCTGACCAATGTTTCTGAAATGACTATTATAGCAGGTCTCGTCATGGCAAGCCTTGGGTGCTACCTCGGTGGAGTATGGGCTAATGAATCATGGGGGAGATATTGGGGATGGGACCCCAAGGAGACATGGGCACTGGTGACTATTTTGGTCTACGCCTTCATTGTACACATGCGCTATATCCCCGGCGTTCGAGGGCTTTATGCATTCAACGTGGCTACCTTGTTTGGCTTTGCAACGGTGATGATGACTTATTTTGGCGTCAACTTTTACCTCTCGGGCCTGCACTCCTATGCAGCTGGTGATCCCGTGCCGATGCCCCCATCGGTATACATTACTGCACTGGTGTTTTTGACCATTAGTTTTTGGGCCTACTGGAAATACCGTGCCATCGTGCAGAAGAAGGCTTAAAGAGTGCAGACCGATTCATGGATCTGGTGTGGTAGTGGCAGAGACAAGGCTCTAAAATATTTCAATGGCGGATGAATATGCTTTGCAGGAGAGTTGTATCTTTGTTGGAGTAGAGATTGGGGAGTATCGGCATTGATGCAAATGGATGGAGTAGGGCATATCGGGTATAAAATGGTACTCTTTGTGTGGTTATGGGCACAACTACTTGCATGCGATACGACCAATGGACGACGGCCAAACTCCGAAGTAGAGGAATCGATTGATACTATCGCGCATCATCGAGGTCAAGATGTCATCAAAGAACAGCTCATCGGTCAGGATCCAGGACGCCGCCATATCTGGCAAAAACCCGAGCTCATCATGCGTAAGATGGGCGGTGTACGCGGCAAGATCATCGCCGATATAGGAGCGGGGACGGGATATTTTTCCTTGCGCTTTCTACCCAAAGCCAAACGCGTCATAGCCGTCGACGTCGATCCCGCCATGGTAAAATGGATGATGCGTGAGCGCCAACACCTGCACGATACACTCCAATCCAAACTCGAAGTGCGGCTCTGCACACCCAAAGATCCGCTCCTCAATCCCGAAGAAGTAGATGTCGCCTTCATGGCCAACATCTATCCCTATATCGTGGACTACGCAGTAGATTATCTCAAAATAGTCAAGAAGGCCATTCGACCGGGGGGGATGCTCGTCATTGTCGATTTTAAGAAAAAGCACACCGAAATTGGACCTCCCGTGCAATATCGCGTTTCCCTCGGACAGGTGGAACTCGACCTCCAAAGGGCAGGCTTTGAGATTATCGAGTCGGATGACTCCTCTCTTGCCTTTCAATACATCGTCTTGGCGCGTCCCGTGCATCAATGAACGCACCGTACCATCCCAATATCGAATACATCGCTTTTGCCACCCCACCATATGTAGAAGCTTTAGCCCTACGCGAAAGAGTACTGCGCATCCCTATCGGAAAAGCATTTCACCCAATGGAAATCGAAGACGAGTGGCGACAGTACCACTTTGGGTATCGTGATGATCGTAGCATGGCGCTGATTGGAGTATGTGCGTTGAAAAGAGTCGATGCTACTTGCGTTCAGTTGCGTCAAATGGCGGTGGAGGAGGGGTGGAGACGGCGAGGTGTAGGAAGTACACTGGTGCTTTACTGTATAAAATGGGCTAATGCCAGAGGATATCGCTCTATGCGCCTCGATGCGCGCCATCACGCCGTGGCATTTTATGCAAAAATGGGTTTTAAAAAAGTGAGCGCCCCCTTCGAACACCTCGGTATCACGCACTATGCGATGTACAAGGACTTATAAAGCGATTGACGAAGGACTTTGTTGATCGTCGAACGCATTTCACAGGTGTAGATGTGCATTATTTGGTGAAATTGACGGATATTTGCAGCGGGAAATTTCCGCAGGATGGTGTATCGCGCGCGTTTTATCACTTTACTGTTCCACCTCGCTGTGCTGGTCATCGCATCTTCCTGTAAAGATGACGCAAGGAAGGAGGAGCAAAAGAGGCTTTCACCTACATTAGAGGACATTGTTTTTGAAGAGCGACGCGGAATCGAATATTCGCAGAGCTTTCCCCGCCCTGATCAGATGAATGCAAACATGTTTCGCGAACTCGTGCAGACGGGCAAATACGTGGTGATCGATTTGCGGTCGAACACCGATTATAAGCATGGTCATATACCCGGAGCGGTGTCGTTGCCTTACGGAGCTGGCGACTTTGAAGCGGCAATACCTAAGTTGGACAAGCAGGCGGCTTATCTCCTCTACGACTACGACGGTCGTACAGCTGTGATGGCCATGGTGAAAATGAAAGATGCGGGTATAGCACACGTCAGTACGCTCATCGGCGGATGGAAGGCATGGAAATCCAAGAATTACGAAATTCACTCAGACGAATAAAGCGTATGCAATAGTGGAACGCATTGAGCAAATAGAGCGAATTGACCCGGAACTGTTGGAGAAAATAGCTTTGGCCATTCGCGGGTTGAGTATGGACGCTGTGCAATTTGCCAATTCCGGCCATCCCGGATTGCCCATGGGTATGGCCGATGTGATGAGTGTATTGTGGGCCGAGTACCTGCGATTTAATCCCACCAATCCGGATTGGTTTAATCGCGATCGATTTGTATTATCTGCCGGCCACGGCAGTATGCTCTTGTACAGCTTGTTGTATCTCTTCGGCTTCGATCTCCACATCGATGATCTCATGCAATTTCGCAAGTGGGGAAGTCGTACTCCGGGCCATCCCGAGCACTTTCTCACCCCTGGCGTCGAAACCACAACGGGCCCCTTGGGACAGGGACTGGGCAATGCTGTAGGTATGGCCATTGCCTCCAAAATGCTACAGGCAGAGTTTAACAAAGATCCCTACACCGTATTGGATCACTATATCTGGGTATTGGCAAGCGATGGGGATCTCCAAGAAGGAGTCTCCCATGAAGTGGCTTCCTTGGCAGGACATTTACAACTCGACAACCTCATTGTACTCTACGACTCCAATCGCATTACTATTGACGGACCTACCGACTTGTCGTTTTCGGAAGATGTCCAGGGGCGTTTTGAGAGTTACGGATGGCGCGTCTTAGAAGCTGATGGACATAGCATTGACGAGATTCGCGAGGTGCTCGATACGGCAGTCAGTGAGACGTCTTCAGCCCCTACACTCATACTCTTTCATACCATCATAGGACACGGAAGTCCACGCAAAGCCGGTACAGCAAAGGCCCACGGCGAACCACTTGGAGAAGAAGAAGTGCGCCTGGCTAAGCGATATCTCGGCATACCCGAAGAAGAAAACTTTTACGTGCCCGAAGAAGTCAAGCCCCTCCGCGAACAATATCAACAGCGCGGTCAACAGCTCGAAGAGCGCTGGAACCGCATCTTAAAATCCTATCTCGAACGCTACCCTCGTCTGTATCGCGAATTTATAAAACGCGTCGAAGGAGAGCTCTTCGATAAAGGTATTTTTGGACACCTTCCGGAATTTTCTCCAGAAGTGCCACTTTCGACGCGGGAGGCCTCGGGACAAGTAATCTCCTTTTTGTGGGATAAAATCAATGGATTGGTCGGCGGCTCTGCCGATTTGACGCCGTCGAATAAGACCAAACCAGTCGATATGCCTGTCTTCAATGCTGAAAACCGAAAGGGCAGGTATATCCACTTCGGTGTGCGAGAACACGGTATGGGTGC
>JALWKB010000122.1 GCA_026996805.1 Saprospiraceae bacterium
AAAGCAATAACGCCCCCTTTTGTCAGAAGCCATTAAGGCACGATCACGCGCTGCCGCATCACTTCCGATGTACCTCCGGAGCCCTTGATGTGTACGGCGACCACATAAACCCCCGAGGGAAGGGCTAAGGGCAACGCGTAATGTGTGTTGTCGAGGGAGTGAAGCTCTTTACTCATGAGCGTTTTGCCTGCGCTATCGAAGACGACGAGCTGTAAAAGCTGGGCGGTGTGGGGCGATTGGATGTGAAGGATTCCCTGAGTGTATGAAATAGTGGATGGGTAGCGTTGCTGGTCGTGGTTGGGCTTGCGCGTGTGGGTCATACAACTCATATCGACATCCTCGCAATAGGTGCGCTTGGCGAGGCTACAGTCGAGGATAAAGGGATTGGGTTTGCCGTCTTGATAGGCGGCGATCATCAGGTTGCGTGTCCATTCGAGGGAGTCGACGGGATCGAGGTAATGCCACATACAGAGGGTTTTGCGCTGGCGCTGGAAAAACGCCGCATCGGCCTGGGATCGGTACATGGTCATAAAATAGAACATCGCTCGAGCCACATTGCCCTTGTGGTCTTCACGCGGTTCGAACATGCCTTCGATGCCTTCGCTATAGGCATCGATATTTTCTTTGGGGATGGAATACATCAATTTGTCTTTATAAAACCACCAGCGTGTGCGCCGATCGTCGATTTCGCCGAAGGGGTAGTTGCTGCGCGCTTCGTTGACGCGTGCCATAGCCGGAAAGAGGTGATGCATGTCGCTGCGGGCATTGCCATAGCGGGCACCCTTGCTCTGTGGAAAGGTGTGTTCGGTATTGATGCCGTAATCGCTTCCCCCCCTGATGAGCCATCCGATGGGATCGGACACATCTGGAGGCAAGTAAAGGCCATAGCGCGTGTAGACGCCGTAGACGGTGTCGTTTTCGTTGTAGATTTCGGTATACATTTTAATCCTCGCCTGCCGATAGTCCAGTACTGTAGCGGGTTTGTAGTGCTTGCGTAGCAGCTGGAGGAGTTCTTTACCCTCTACGCCGGGGAAGACATCGACATGACCTTGAGCATGGAATGCACCGTATAGGGCGAATACCAGGATGAAAACGAAGAGTACCTTCCGGGTAATATTTTTGAGGTGAGGAGTATAAAATCGTTTACACATGGCGCTCGGCGTGATAGGATGAGCGCACAAGTGGAGCACTTTCGACCACATCGAAGCCGCGTTTATAGCCCTCTTCGCGGAAGTACTCAAACACATCGGGGTGGACGTATTCGACGACGGGATGGTGCATTTTGGTGGGTTGGAGGTATTGGCCGATAGTGAGTATATCGCAGCCGTGTTCGCGCAGGTCATCCATGAGTTGGAGGACTTCATCGCGTGTCTCGCCCAAGCCGAGCATGAGGCCGGATTTGGTGCGCTTGCCGTATTCTTTTGTGCGCCGGATTTGTTGGAGGCTGCGGTGGTACTTGGCTTGAGGGCGTACGCGTCGGTAGAGGGATTGTACTGTTTCCATGTTGTGGGAGACGACCTCTTGTCCTGCCGAGATCATGCGTTCGAGGGCTTGCCAATCGCCACGCGTGTCGGGTATGAGCGTTTCGATGGTCACGTCGGGACATAGTGTTTTGACAGCGCGCACGGTTTGATACCAGATTTCTGCACCTTTGTCGGGGAGCTCGTCGCGGTTGACGGAGGTGATGACGGCATGGCGCACGCCCATGAGGCGAATCGCTTCGGCTACGCGGTAGGGCTCTTCTTCGTCGTATTCGGGAGGTCTACCCGTCTGCACGGCGCAAAAGGTGCAAGAACGCGTACAAACATTGCCCAAGATCATGAAGGTGGCCGTACCGGCTCCCCAACATTCGCCGATGTTGGGGCAATTGCCGCTTTCGCAGATGGTATGCAAGCGGTATTGGTGGACGATATGGCGTACGCGTCGATAATTTTCACCCGATGGGAGTCGCACCTTTAGCCACGGTGGTTTGCGCCTTCGGGGCGAGGTCTCTTCGATAACCGGCAGTTCAATCATCACGAGTGGGCTTAGCTGCGCTTTCCGATGTGCAAAGTTAGGAAAAGATTGGCGAAGAGTGCTGACGGTGGACGTTCGGCCATGAGCAACACAGGTTTGAGTAAGGCATCGACGCGCAATCCCGCCTCGACAAACATGACCACTTTGGTGTGACTCTTGAAGCTCATGTGCATCGAGGTCGATGCATGCACACCGGGGATGAGCTGTATTTCATCCACTCCCTTCCATACGGGAGCGTCACCCACGAGCTTGGTCCTATCTAAAAAGATGTCGGCAGTCTCTGGGCTATATCGAATCAGGTCAGTATAATCGGCGCCGTCTTCATGGATGCGGAGGATCACATAATGGGGCTTGACCAGCCCAAGCGTTGCGCCAAAGCGGTATTGCCAGGCGACACCGACGAAATTTTTCAACCCCACTTCGGTAAAGTACTGCGTTCGTCCTTTACCTGCACGAAGCGTATAGAGATGGTTGGCTTTTCCATATTTGAGAGTGCGCAGGCGATTGCCATGGTGATCAGTTTGGGTCACGGTACGCTCTTTTGGATGGAGTATCTGCCCAAATTCGGCGTAGCGCACCGCTGTGCGGTTGTAATGCACAATATGCCCCTGTTGGACCCCTATTATAGGCGAACGAAGCTGTAATGTGAGGTAGAGCGAGCGCTCTGAAAAATACACACGCCCCAACTCTCCCCGCAAGAGCTCTCTACGGGTGATGGTCTGACCCGTCACATCGACGACGTCGAGGCATGTCCAAAACACAATCACTACTATCGCCCGTAGCCAATACATGTCCGGTGCTTATTAGAGATGCACATTTTTCTATAGTAAAATTACGGCATTTTATCCGTAATCATTGCCATAATGATGAAAAAAATAAAGGGGATGCACCCATAAGGTGCATCCCCAACCTACATCGACTTAGGGACTCCAATCTACAAAGACCGCCGAAGTTCTTAATGGAGGAATATGCGCAGACGTGTTTGGATATCGGGTCGTTCGAGGTCTCGAATGCGGAGGAGATACACTCCTCTCGGAAGGCGTTGGAGGTCTATTGTGGTTTGGGCCGCTTGAATGTTTTGTTTTAAGACGTAATGGCCGTAGACATTCCAGAGTGTCACTTCGTAGGGGCGATTGTCGGTATTGGATTCGATGATGAGTACATCGCTTGCAGGATTGGGATAGACTACCCATTGCCCTGCTCCCTCTTCGAGTGTCTGTATACGGACAGTGCCGCAATTGGGTACATTAATACATACGGTGGTGTCGCAACAGATGGAATCGATAAAATCAACTTCGAGGCAGATCCTTTCATCGCGTAGGCTGTCGATGTAGATACAGCCCGTAAAGTCGATTTTGGGAGGGGTATTATCCACCATTGGATCAATCAGAGGAAGATCGCGCCCGTCACTATCGACGATGCGCCAGCGGAATGGCCCACACTTTCGCATCACCAGGCCGCTGAAGCGATAGCAGTAGACGGGATACCAATTGTAATCGATATCGAACAGGGTATCGCAAGTGACTTCGTTTCGGAAGTAGACGTACCTGCAGGATTTTTCCTCACACCATTCACTGCGGGGAATGCAAAACTCTATGTCACAGCACTTGTCGGATGAGAAATCTACCTCGACGCAAATGCTATCGACAGAGGTATCGACTTCGGCAACGGGAATACAGCGCACGATTTCGAGGTACGAATCTACGAGTTTATCTCCCGACGAAGGCATTTCAAACGTATCGCTACCAGCGATGAGGCGCACCACATAATCGGCGCAGTTTGTCGTGTCGTACAACCACAATTTCATACAATAGAAAGAATCTCCATCCACCATGTCGCAGTACGTACGATAGGTGTAATCGACATTTCGACAACACTCCGGTATGGGCAGGCATCCACGAATATCGCAGCACTGAGCGTTGGGGAAATCGATGAAAAAGCAGAGGGAGTCATGACTGGAGGGTACGCTATCTTGAGGTATACAACCTTGTATAATCAAATCGCCGCTCAGCTTTTGGACCTCTTTGATCCAACTGGTGCCGCTTTTATCCCAAGCGAAGGTGATTTGCACAGTGGTAT
>JALWKB010000123.1 GCA_026996805.1 Saprospiraceae bacterium
GTGAATGAAGCGGATCGTCGGGATGCAATAGGACGAGATCACAGTCATCTCCTTCGTGGAAGAGCCTGCGAAAGACTTCTTTAAAATTGGCGCGAACGCGCTCGAAGGCATTCATGTAGAGTTCGACAGCCTGGCTTTCGATCTCGTCCATTGTCTTTTCGAGCGAGTCCCGTGCTTTTAATATGTCATCGCGCTGGGTGACTATGTGATCATATCGCTCTTGGAGTTGGGCATAGGCTTCTTGAGCTAAGGGATTGACTGCTCCCATCGAGTCGATACGTTGCTGTATTTTGCGGAGCTTTTCCTCTATCTGCTCGATGGTGAGGTCATCGGGAAGCTCGGGCGGCGACTGAAAGATGTCGTCCAGCTCGATATCAAATTGGACTTTCATGCGTTCGGCGAGCTCGGTGCGCTTCATTTCCAATTGATGTTCTTCACTCTGCCATTGGTCGAGCTTTTCGCGCAGGGTTTCGATGTCTTTGCGCAATTGGGCAAGTCGCTTTTCTTCCTCGAGAAGGGCGTTTTTTTCTTTGTACAGCGCTTCTTCTTCACTTTGGAGAGTCGTCTGCAACTCGGACTTCTTTTGGTGCAGCGCATCGAGCTCGGTATGCAGCTGCTTCAACCGGCTGCGCAGTTGATCGAGATCACGTTGGGATTGTTGGCGCTGTTTTGCCTCGGCTTCGAGCCTCTCCAATAGGTCATGGCGTTGATTTTTGAGCTGTTGGATTTCGCGTTTAGCCGCTTGCAGGCGATGCTGCAATTCGACGAGGGTGATTTGCGCTTGCTGTCGCTTTTCAGACCATTGGAGCAGTTGTTGTTGTAGTGCTTCGATGTCCTTGCCATCCAGGGGTTGGGCCACCTGCTGGAGCTGATGTAAATCCCTGTTGATGGCGTCGCGTTTTTCGATCGATTGCGTCA
The DNA here is from genome assembly GCA_026996805.1 of Saprospiraceae bacterium. Taxonomy (GTDB): domain Bacteria; phylum Bacteroidota; class Bacteroidia; order Chitinophagales; family Saprospiraceae; genus S141-43. The sequence continues at coordinate 919 of JALWKB010000123.1, forward strand.
GTAGCTGCTGCCATTCCTGTTGATTGCGATCGATTGCTATGCGCTGCTGTTGAATGTCGTCGATTTGGGTTTGCAGCCACTGCTGCTGAGCGTGCAATTGCTTCATGCGTTGGTCCAACGCGGCGAGGCGCTCGCGAAAGCTCTCGATATCCAATTGTTGGATGTCTTGTTCGAGCTGGTGCCGCTTCTGCTGCAAGGCCTGGAGGTGATCTTGCGTACGCTGTACTGTTTTATGCAGCTCTTGAACTTTGTCCTTGAGCTTTTCGAGTTGCAACTTCCTGCCGAGCTTTTTTCCAACAAAGAGGTCTAAAGCACCTCCCCCCATGGCGTATTTGCTCTTCCACACTCCCGTCTCGGGGTGAAGGAGGACGGCCTCCTCAGCAGGCAATGGCTGCTGCAAGTCACACGACAAGTAGACGTGCCCCAGTAATTGGCTAATGACGGGCAGGTACTTTTCTTCGGTCTGCACGATATGTATGGCGGGAGTGAGCTCCGATGTCGACGGAGTGGTTGAGTGCGGCGTTTTTGAAAACTGCTCCAGCACGAAAAACGAAGCCATGCCCTTTTGCCCTGTGCGGAGCCACTCAATGGCCTGACGGGCTTGCTCAGCTGTGTCGACGATGAAATAGTGGAGGTAATGTCTTAGATAAGCTTCGATGGCCGGTCGATACGGATCGGGCACATCGATAATATCGCTGAGGAGCGGCACCTTGCCGTTCCAGTATTTGTGTAGTTGACGCACGGACTCGGGATACCCTTCGAGCCTTTCGTGTACACTTTTCAATAACTGGTATTCGTTTTGAGCGGCATCGAGCTGGCGCTCCTGCTGGCGCAGCTCTTGTTGGAGCTGTTGAACATCTCGCTGTACGTGTTGGAGCTCCTGTTGTTTTTGGTTGTACTGTTTCGTCTTTTGATCGAGCTGAAGCTGAACGCTCTGACGCTCGCGTTCGAGCTGCACTTTTTGGGTATGGAGTGCACGGAGCTGCTCGTTGAGATCGGTTTCCTTTGTGTCGAGCTGTTGTAATTGATCCTTGAGTTGTTGGAGTTTGGCGGACAGCACGGCGATTTCACGCTCGTAGTGGCTCTTTTGGCGCTGGTATTCCTTGATGCGCTCCTCTTTGTTTTGTTGCTGAGCTTGCCGTTGTTCGTATTCCACTTTGACTTTGAGGTAATGCGCCTCGCACTGTTCCTTGTGCGCTTGTGCCTCTTGCAATTTTTGTTGAAGCTCGTCGAGTTGTTGTTGCAGATGCTCGATGCGTTCGTCGATTTTACGAAGTGTATCGCGGTATTCACTTTTGCTTTGGTCGAGGCGGCGTATTTCGAACTGGAGGAATTCTTGTCGATGCTTTAGGGCATCTCTTTCGGCTTCGAGTTTTTGTATTTGGTTGATCCAATCGCTGAGCGTACGCCTATTGCTGTTGACGGAGAGCTCTTTGTCGAGGTTTTGTTTTTTCTTTTGTTGGAGGGCGGATTCGTCACGGGCGAGTTGTGCTTTTTTGTCGGCCAGTTGCTGAGCAAGGCTGGTTATGGAATGCCGTATGCGTTGGAGTACACTGTCGATGTCTTTGGTACGATGGTAGGCCAGGGCGATGCTGAGGTGTTTTCGCTGTTGTTGTAGTCGTTCGAGGCGTTGTGCCTTTTGGGCCTGTCGCCGAAGGGTTTGAAGTTGGCCTTCGAGTTCGTGGAGGAGATCCTCCACGCGGTTGAGGTCTTCCTGGGTACTTTTCAGTTTGAGTTGGGTTTCGTGCTTACGCTTTTTGAATTTGGCTACGCCTGCGGCTTGTTCAAACATTTTACGTCGGGCATTGTCTTTGTCGGCCAGGATTTCCTCTACCATGCCCAACTCGATGATGGCGTAGGTATTGGAGCCGATACCCGTATCGATGAGCAGGTCGGTGATGTCTTTGCGGCGACAGCGGACGTCGTTGAGGCGGTATTCGCTGTCGCCACTGCGAAAGAGCGTGCGTGAAATGCTGACCGTCTGGTATTCCGTAGGGAGTAGGCCTCTGTCGTTTTCAAATTCGATTGTCACGCGGGCGTACGGTGCGGGTTTGCGCCGTTCAGAACCGTTGAAGAGCACGTCGGACATATTGCTCAGGCGAAGTTCGGTGCTCTTTTGCTCTCCGAGTACCCAGCGTATCGCATCGACGATATTGGACTTGCCCGACCCGTTGGGACCTACAATTCCCGTAATGCCGCGATCAAAGTGGATGAGGGTTTCGTCGGCAAAGCTCTTAAACCCCTTTATGCGCAGGCTCTTTAATTTCATGGGTCAAAGATAGCGAACTTTTATCCGATAGTTCACACATATTGCATTATTGCATGCGTAATGCATTGGCATCTAAGATTTCATACATGCAAAAGGGACACATACATTCCCTCTGAGCCAGAAAGCTCCGCAACTACCATTTTATACCATCAAAAAAAGTCCCGCAATGCTGTCATGCCGTAGCGAGCTGCCACCGCTGCTGGAGGTTGTAAAACAGCTTATAGAGGATGTAGATGTGTATAAAACCGAAGATCTCGAAGCCTATGAGGTACCAGGGCCATTCGCCAATCACGAGGGGATTGGCCGCAAGAGGGCGATGGCACAGGTACATGTAGTTGGCGTTGAGCAGGTAATTGATCGTTCCGACGACAAGCATGATGACATTGCCTAAAATGAAGGCATAGAGCCAGCTGCGCTGCCGTATCGGCCGCTTTTTGGCAAAGAAGAAGTACAGGGGATAGACTACGATCGTCCCGTGACCGAGATAGTAATCGATGACGTAATTGAGCCCCTGGCCGTCGGTGAGTTCGGGGGTGAGCAGGGCATGTATACCTCCCGGCATGCCGAGGAGGAGGAGAAATTCGTAGACATTTTGGTTGAAGCGCAACAGGAGCCACATCAGTGCAAAGCGAGAAATGTCGCACATGTGCAGTGGCAGCGAATGGCTTTCCGTCCAGCTGTTATGGGTGATATCGAGGTATTGGACGTATACTTCGCGCAGTACGAGTAAGACGAACACCGTATAGTGGATAAAGCGCACTTTAGATGGCGCTCTCTTTTCGACTGTAAAGAGGAGTATTCCAAAGAGGATGACGCTGATCAGACCCCAGGTCCATGTTTCACCAAAGACGGGGATGGTTACGTGTCGTGACATTTCTTCCATAACGGCAGAGATTAATGTACGCGTGGTCGAAGTGGGATAGAGTCGATGATGCGGGCTTCTTCTTCGAGCCACCATTGGAGGCGCTTGCGAATGGCCTCGTCGTCAAAGTAATGGCGCAAGAGCTCGAGGAAGATTACGCCGTGATTTTGCTCTTCCCGCCAGAGTTTTTCGTAGTAGTTTTTGAGTTCTTCATCTTGGAGGTGTTCGGCGAGTTTTTTAAATCGCTCGACGCCGCGCATTTCGACCAGGCTACAGATGATCATCAGGTCCATAAAGCGTTGGTCGCGGCCGTGCCGGCAGCGCTGGTGGAGCTGTTGCATGTAGGGGTCCTTTTCAATCGTAGGGGGCAGGCGTATCCCACGCCGCTGTAGGAGCTCGAATACACTCTGGAAGTGCTCGAGCTCTTCGATAGCAGTCTCGACAAGCTCGGGGATGATCTCTACACGGTCGGAAAACTTAGCTACAAGGCCCATCATCATCCCTGCCGCCTTGCGCTCGCAGTTGGCGTGATCAATCAAGAAGGCATCCAGATCAGCGAGCACCGCATCCACCCACTCGTCCTTCGTGGGATGCAAATCCTCTACCTTGAGCCAGTTGTTTTGCTCCGCCATATCCGAAGACTTTTATCCTCGCACAAAGACCCACCAGATAAAGAGCAGCAATAAAATCGTGACGATGATGAGTACTTTAAAAAACTGGCGTTCCTGCTTGCGCAGTGCTTTTTCCCTTTGTACTTTTTTCTTCTTGAGGCGCATGCTCTTAGGCTTTATTTGGCGCTTAAGTTAGGAATTTTTGCCGAAAAGGCCATCCACGATGGCCTTAGTTGCTCTCCTATCCCTCCCCTATTTCGGTCGCCGCACGACGATGTAGACGGGAAAGTGATCGCTATAGCCTCCGAGATAGGTATTGCCTGCATAGCTGCGCAGCGGGTAGCCCTTATACTGGCCATAAGGCGTCGTAAGGTATGCAGGGCGGAAAATGTCAAACTCCACAAAGCGCCAACCCGTTTCATCTTCCAGCCATGCGCGCGAGAGGATAATCTGATCAAACAAGCTCCATGCATCGCGGTAAGCCAGCGAACCAACCCCTCTGTGATAGTGCGCATGGGCAGGATTGAACAGCACTGTCGCATCTTCATCCGTTGTATCGCCTTTGGCTCGAAGCACTTCCGTGATGCTCTCATTGACGGGCTCGTCGTTGAAATCTCCCATGATGACAATGCGAGCTGTGGGATGCAGCCCGAAAATCGAATCGACCACCCTGCGCACAACTTGTGCTGCGCGGATGCGCTTCCACTCCGAGGCCTCTCGACCTCCCCTGCGCGACGACCAGTGATTGACCATCACAAAGATGGTATCGCGATCGAGCACGCCTTTGACTTCCATAATGTCTCGCGTCGGTCGCACCTCTTCCCCATCGCGCGACAGGTCCACCCGATGCATGCGCACATCTAAGGGTTGAAACAATCCCGGATAGTACAATAGTGCCACATCGACACCGCGTTGATCCGGCGAATTGCGATGTATAAAACGATACCGCAGTTTCTTGTCCGAAAGCCCTCTAATCAAGTCGCGCAAGACCTCCCGATTTTCCACCTCCGCTACACCGAGCAAGGCCAGAGGTCCCCTACCCCGTTTTGCCATATCGGCAATGACGCGCGTCAGATGTGCTATTTTTTGCTCGTAGACATCGGAATCGTATCGCTTTTCACCCGCTGGGGTAAATTCCTCGTCAAAGCCCTCGGGGTCATCGATGGTATCAAAGAGGTTTTCCACATTGTAAAAACCAATGGAGATATAACTGTACGCCCCATCACCTGAATCATCTTGCAAATACCCTCGATGTCGCGGATCACAGGCGAAGAGCATTCCCACAAGGGCAATGACAAGCCCACACCGCCGCGCCACTATTTCCATATGCTTCGATGCGCTTTTACCATTTCACAAATTTAAGGACTCCCGTTGTATTGGCACTTGTATGAAATTGTACGACATACACCCCTGCAGGTAGGGAGGCCACCGAAACAGGCGCATTGGCCGCACTGGTCCCTCGCATCACCAGATCACCGCGCTGGTTGTAGATCGCATAAACGATCGGTTGTGCCAGAGGAGCTGTATTCTCAAGCAAACGGAAGAAGAACACATCCCGTACGGGGTTAGGGAAGAGTTGTAAGGTGGGCCATCTGTGCTCCCTTCGATCGGCGACGGCGGTTGATGTCGAAATCTGGCCGGTCCACACGCCACGACCATGGGTAAAAGCGTACAAGCGACTGTCCGTGGGCCGGATTTTTACTGCAAAGACAGGCACACGCGGGACAGTAGAATCCTTATGCCAAACCTCTCCACCATCGTACGACAAGAAGAGACCGTAATCCGTCCCCAAGGCAATGAGCTCAGGGTACTGCGGAGCCACTGCTATGGAATTGACCGGCAGATACTTCGGTAGGTTGGACGAGATGTCTATCCACTCTGCATGATCCGACCAGATGTTTTCCACCCGCCAGATGCGAGCGTCGTTGTCGTAATTGGACAGGCCCACATAGAGCACGTCGGGATCCGTGGGATGTTGGACGATGGAACGTATGAAATCGTTCTTGAGGTGCGCGGGGATTTGCGCATCCAGCGGGACGCTCTCGATTACCGCTGTACCGTCCCAGACCAGTCGCCGCAATTCTCCCTTCTTCCCTCCGATGAAAAATACACGCCAATGCGGCACGTCGGAATGCGGTAGGATGATGGCCGCATAAGGCTGGGTGAATTCCTCCGTCACGACTGTCCATGTCTGGCCGCGATTTTCGGTATAGTAGACGCGATCCCTTTTCATGAGTAAAATGTGCCGAAAATCCTCGGGATCGATGTAAAAGGGCGTTATAAAATAGTTTTTACCCTCACCCTCAATGGTCTTTGCAATGCGCTTTGCTTGAGCAGTGTTCAAGTCACTTACATAATAGAGCACGTTGCGTTGAATAGAGAGGTAAAGCTCCCGATCGTTGTCTTTGTTGACATAGCAAAAACCTCCATCTCCTCCCCATATTTTTCTGAAGACGTCATTACCCATACTCCCGAGTAAAGTGCCGTTGTCCTGTGTGCCACCGATGACTTGATCGGAGTGCATGAAATAATCTCCAGTATAAAATTGTGTGATGTTGAGCCCATCACTAAAGGGGCCCATATAGAGGACACTATCCTCTTCGATGATATACTCATAAATGCCCCCGTCATTTGTTATGTAAAATGCGTCGGGGTCGTGGGGGTCGAAGAGGATGTGGTGTTGGTCGACATGCCCTATGCGCATTAGCCTCCAAGTGTTTCCTCCGTCGTTGGAATACGCAGCGCCTATGCTTCCGACGACGACGAAGTCGGGATTGTCGGGATGGACCTGTATACACATGGTGTACCAGGCATACGCAGTAGCCATGTGGGGTTTGGTAGTCTCTGTCCAGGTCTTGCCCCCATCGCGACTGGCAAAGACACCGTATATTCCTCTTACTTTATCCTTACGATCTTCAGCGATAGCGTACATGACCATGGGATTACTCTCACAGATCGACAGATCAATGCGCCGAATCGGGAGGTCGGCCTCGGGGGCAAAGGGGAGAAATTCGGTAGCGTCAAGGTTCGACTCGTGCAGCCGATAGATGCCTTTGCCTCGGATGGCTACATACACCAGTGAGTCGCGTGTCACTTCGATATCCGTACATTCGTCATAGAGAATCTTTTGAAAGGTCTCCCCAGCATCGCGCGAGACGTAAAGGCCGTTTTTAGACGCTACGTACAGGGTATGCGTATCGGTACGCGAACACACGACGCGCCAGCAGAGGTAGAGATCGTTGATCTGCGAGCCCGGCAGGAGCTCGAAGGTGCGTCCTCCATCGATGCTCTTTAAAATACCCTCGCCCTCAATTCCGGCAGAGTTGCCCGTTACCTCTCCCGTGGATGCGTAAAATACCTCGGGCTGAAAGGGATTCTGGGCAAGGAAGCTCACCGCCGGCGTCTCGCCGTGATCATCAATAGGTATCCATTGATGGACTACATAATCATAACGCCATATGCCCCCCGAAATGCCGGCAGTAACGAGATTGTCGGGATCGGTCACATCGACGACCAATCCACGCACACGACCATGGATATTTGACGGGCCCATCTCCTGTACGTCGATTAGTCGATACTCACTGCGCAATTCGACGCTGCGCATCCGCTCCTCCCATCTCCGAAAATACCTTCGTATGCCCATCGGCATATTGGGATCGCTGATGTATTTGAAGGTCTTCAAGTCATCTTCCCAGCCGGGATGGTCACCTTTTGACTCAATGGATTGCCAATCACGCTCACCGCCCTCGGGGATTTCATCTCCGCATTGGGTCATAAAGACCAACGCAATCAGCAACGGAAAAATCAAGCTCAACGAGCCAATGATCAAATATCTATTGGACTTGTGCATAAATCAACGATTTTATTAAATGAGTTCGACACCAAAAGGCCTATCGAGATGCACCTGTATGTGATCTTGGACAGTGGTGGCCAGCGATAGTCCTACATAATCGGGCTGGACGGGAAAGGACTTGTGCTTGCGATCGACCAACACAGCCGTCTGGACCGATGCGGGGAGGGTCTCCATCAACGGTTTCATAGCGTAAAAGAGCGTCCGCCCTGTATTGGCCACATCGTCGATGACGACGATCGATCGGCCGCGCAGTGCACCCGTAACAATGCCCTCAATACGGACAGGCTCGGCATCGGGTGCCGCAGGGTTCAAGCGCAAACGATAAAGCCGGACTGACCACGGAACAATGCGCTGCAACTCACCGTACAAAAGCTCCGCAAAACGATATCCGTTGTTGTTGATACCCAAGAGGATTAGCTCATCGACATCGTAATTGTGCTCGTAAATCTGGTAAGCCATTCTGCGAATCTTCTGCTCTACGGCAGGGGCATCGAGTACCTTCATGGATGAAAAAAATTTTAGTAAACTTGCATGGATTTGACACATCTCAGGTAAAGGTACAAAATCGCTTATGATATCCGCATCCCTGCTCGAGCGCATTGTATTCATCCTGCTCACTATTGCGGTTGGAGTGTTGGCCTACCGCTTATACATACGTATATTCCGAGCCATACGGTTGGGCAAACCGTTTGGAAAATTGGATCGCAAAAACGAGCGCTGGAAACGCGTATTGCTCTTTGCGTTTGGTCAGCGCAAGATGTTTGATCGTCCGCTTGCGGGATTAATGCACCTGTTTATCTACACGGCCTTTTTGCTCACCCAGATTGAGCTGATCGAGATGATAATCGACGGCGTATTGGGCACGCACCGCATCTTGATGCCGTATACAGGGGTGTTTTACGCCTTTATCGTGGGTAGTGTGGAGCTGCTTTCTGCCCTGGCTCTGGTGGCGACGGTCGTCTTTTTGCTACGGCGCAACGTGCTCAAACTGCCGCGTTTTGCACATGAGGACTTGCGCGGATGGCCATTTCTCGATGCCAATCTCATCCTCGTCGGCGAGATACTGCTCATCCTCGGCCTTCTGATGATGAACGGCGCCGACAGTCTCTACCTCAGTGACATGCCTTCGCTACCCCTATCCAGCTGGCTCGGTCCATTGTTGTGGGGCGGACTCTCCGAGACGGGGCTATACATCGTGAGCAAGGCGGGTTGGTGGCTGCACATGATCGTCGTCTACGGTTTTATACTCTATATCCCCTTTTCCAAGCACTTGCACATCTTCCTGGCCTTTCCCAATGCGTACTATGCGCCCCTTCCTCCGAAGGCCAAGATGAGCCCCATGCCCGAGGTGACGCGAGAAATACGGGCAATGTTTGAGCCCACTGTCTCAGATCAAGCCGCGGTTTCGGAAGAGGAATTGCCCGAGTTTGGAGCCAAAGATGTCACCGATTTAGACCGAGCGAGCCTGCTCGCCGCCTTTACCTGTACAGAATGCGGGCGCTGTACCGACTCTTGCCCTGCCAACATCACTGGCAAAAAGCTCTCTCCCCGTAAGATTATGATGGCTGTACGCGATAGGGCCGAGGAAGTCATCCGCAATCAGGGCCTTACTGAAAAAGGGTCTGCCGACGACAAGACGCTCTTCGACTACATCAGCGACGAGGAGATTTTTGCCTGCACCACCTGCATGGCGTGCGTGGAGGCATGCCCTGTGCTCATCCATCCGCTGCAGATCATCTACGAGCTGCGCCGTTACAGGATTTTGACACAAGCACAAGGCCCATCGGAGTGGATACCGATGTTTACCAGCCTTGAAAACAGCGGCAGTGTATGGCAGGTGCAGATGCGCCGCACCGACTGGACGGGAGAGGGGAATTGAGGGGGGGATACCCCCATCACCCCAGTGCCACGTCGAGGACCATCATGACTACAAAGCCCAAAATAAAGCCCAGCGTTGCCAGGTCCGTGTAGCGATCTTGTTGTGTCTCTGGTACGACCTCTTCGATGACGACGTAGATCATCGCTCCCGCGGCGAAGGCCAGGGCATAGGGGAGTATCGACACAAACTGCAATACAAAGGCTGCACCCACCACCGCCGCCAAAGGCTCCACAAAGGCCGACAGCTGACCGTAATGGAAGGCCTTCCATCGCGATAAGCCAAAGCGGCGCAAGGGCATAGCTATGGCAATGCCCTCGGGCAAATTTTGCAAGCCTATACCTATGGCCAATGCCACGGCCTGCCCTAAATGCGTCCCATCCAGATGGAGTGCAGCACCACCAAACAACACCCCCACTGCCATTCCCTCAGGGATATTGTGCAAGGTGATGGCCAACACCAGCAAAACCGTCCGATGCAGGGAAGTCGGTATACCTTCCGCCTGCTTGAAATTGATGTGAATATGCGGCAAATACTTGTCTAATACGAAGATAAACAGCGCACCGAGGACGAAGCCCACCGAAGCCGGCAGCCACTTTGGCACATTGAGCTCCTCAGACATCGCAATCGCTGGTGCCAACAGCGACCAATAACTGGCCGCTATCATCACTCCTCCCGTAAACCCCAACATCATGTCCAACCACTTGCGGTGTAAATCGCGCACCAGAAAGACCAGCGACGCCCCAACCGCCGTCATCCCCCACGTAAATAGCGTGCCAATAAGCGCCTGCAATACCGGCGAGTCCAAAGACCGAAAGAAGTCCATGATCACGTTCAACATGTGCACCATTTTATACAAATGGTAACAGCTCACCCCTCTTTTAGTTGATCATTGCGACCTATAAATATTACTCTACACTATGGCTATCTCAGCCCTCTCTGTGGGCACTTTGAAGGACCTCTACTTCGGCTACGGTGTGTAAGGTCTTGAGCAAGGCATCGGGATTGACGCTGATGGAATCAATACCCTGGCGCACCAAAAACTCCGTAAAATCGGCATAATCCGAAGGCGCCTGCCCGCAGATACCTACCACTTTGCCCATGCGATGGGCTCCCTCGATGATGTGCTTGCATGCAGTGCGCACAGCTACATGTCGCTCATCAAACAAGTGGGCAATCAGTCCCGAGTCTCTATCCACCCCCAAGACAAATTGCGTCAAATCATTGGACCCTATGCTAAAGCCGTCAAAAAACTTAGAAAATTCCTCTATCAGCAAGACGTTAGACGGAATCTCCGCCATCATGAAGATTTCGAGGCCGCGCTCACCCCTCTTCAGCCCACCACGCTCGATGACCTCCAACACCCGCTCAGCCTCTTCGGGCGTGCGACAAAACGGAACCATCACCTGCAAATTGTCCAATCCCATCTCCTCCCGCACGCGCCGCACAGCCTGCACCTCGAGGAGAAATGCCTCGCGATATTCGTCGGAGTAATACCGCGAAGCACCGCGCCAACCCAACATGGGATTTTCTTCAGAGGGCTCAAATTGCGTTCCTCCGATCAAATGCGCGTACTCGTTCGACTTAAAGTCCGAAAACCGCAAGATCACCTTCCGCGGATAAAACGCCGCAGCAATCACGGCAATACCCTGCGATAGCGTATCGACAAAGTACGAAGCCTTGTCTGCATACGACCACGTGAGCCCATCGATCTCGGCACGAAGCTCCGCATCGAGCGCATCGTAATGCAGTAGGGCGAGGGGATGGATCTTCATCCACGAGGCGAAGATGAATTCCATGCGCGCGAGCCCAACTCCATCGGCGGGCAGTTGTGCATTGCGGAAAGCCTCCTCGGGATTGCCGATGTTGAGGTAGATCTTCGTCTGCGTCTTCGGCAATTTGGTCGTATCGACATCTTCCACTTTGTAGCGCAACAGCCCGTCGTACACCATACCCGTTTCGCCTTCCGCTGTAGAGACGGTCACGGCTTGCCCCGTACGGAGTACCTCGGTAGCATCGGATGTGCCCACCACTGCGGGGATGCCCAGCTCTCGCGCCACGATGGCGGCGTGAGAGGTCCTACCACCCTGATTGGTGATGATTGCCGAGGCCTTTTGCATGATCGGCACCCAATCGGGATCCGTCATCTCTGTGACGAGCACCTCCCCCTCTTCGAAGAAGATCATATCTTCTGCGCGGTGTAATATGCGCACCTTCCCTTGCGCTATGGCATTGCCCACAGCAATGCCCTGCAATAGCGCCGGGCGTTGCTCCATCAAGCGATAGAGACGCAACAGCCCGCGGTCCTTCCTACTGTGCACGGTCTCCGGTCGCGCTTGCACAATGTACAGGGCTCCCGTCAAGCCGTCTTTTGCCCATTCGATATCCATCGGGGTAGGCCGTCCGTGTTTGTTTGAATAATGCTCCTCTATTGCAAGGGCCCAAGAGGCGAGCTGAAGTGCCTCGTCATCGCCAATGCAATAGCGCTTGCGATCCTCCTCAGGCACATCTTCCACATACGGTCGATGCCTGCGAACATCGTAGACCATGCGCCGCGCCTTTTCACCCATGCGGCGCAAGATCAAACTGCGGTATCCCCTGCGCAAGGTGGGCTTGTGGACATAATACTCATCGGGCACGACATTGCCCTGCACCAACAGCTCGCCCAAACCCCAACTGCCGTTGATCATCACCACATCATCAAATCCACTTTCGGTGTCGAGCGTAAACATCACACCACTCGCGGCCAAGTCGCTGCGCACCATGTGCTGAATGCCGACCGATAGCGCCACCCCATCGTGTGCAAAACCGTGCTGATGGCGATACACCATGGCACGCGGCGTAAAGAGTGAAGCAAAGGCCTTCTTGACCGAGTGGAGCAAATCCTCTGCCCCTCGCACCATGAGATACGTCTCTTGCTGGCCCGCAAAAGAAGCCTCCGGCAAGTCTTCCGACGTAGCCGACGAGCGCACCGCCACATAGGCCTCATCGACACCCACCTCCTCCGAAAGCAATTCATACGCCGAAACAATCGCCTCCCGCAAAGCAGGATCCCACCCACCACCAACAATCATCGCCTGTAGCTCCTCCGCCCGATGCACCACGTGATCCAAATCCTCCATATCGACATCCGCCAATACCCGACGTATGCGATCCTCCAAACCATTCGACCGCAAAAAATGCCGATAGGCCCCTACCGTCACCGCAAAACCATTGGGCACGCGTATGCCTAATCTCCCCAATTCCCGCAACAATTCCCCCAAAGAGGCATTCTTGCCACCTACCACACCAATGTCATCTACCCCAATGTCGCGAAACCATCGTATCCACATAGGCGTTCCAGCTTTTACCGATTTTTGAAGATTTAAATATATGAAATGTTTTTAATATAACTGCCATGTATGAAATCTTCGTACATCGCCATGCGTTGGAAAGGCATAAAATTTTCGAGGATGGAAAAATCCGTATCCGAAGCACTACAATACCGAAGGGCTGTGCGCTTGTTCGATCCCGAGCAGCCTATTGATCCAGAGGAGGTGCGCCAATGCCTTCAACTCGCCACCTTAGCCCCCAACAGCAGCAATCTACAGCTGTGGGAGTTCCATCACGTGTGTGCGCCATCGTTAAAGGCCAAAATAGCCGAATACAGCTTTGGACAAAACGCCGCAAAGACGGCCGACCAGTTTGTCGTCGTCGTCGTGCGAAAGGATCTCTGGCCTCAACGGGCAAAGTGGAACATCGACTCCATCAAAGCGCTCCAGCTCGACGCCCCCCCGCATCTGTCCGACCTTCGCCTCAGAGAAGTCATCCGCTATTACGACCGGCTGATCCCCTTCCTGTACTTTGACATTTGGGGTATCTTGGGTTGGATCAAATGGCTCTTTTTCGCCATTGTGGGGCTCTTTCGACCTGTCTACCGCGAAGTGACGGCTTGTGACATGCGCATCGTGGCACACAAAAGCGCCGCCTTAGCTGCGCAGAGCTTCATGCTCCTGATGGCCGCCCGCGGCTACGACACCTGCCCCATGGAAGGCATCGACACGCGACGCATCCGTAAGCTCCTCCGCCTGCCGCGCAGCGCAGAGATCAACATGGTCATCGCCTGCGGCATCCGCACGGACAAGGGTATCTACGGTCCGCGGCTGCGCGTACCCTTTTCGGAGGTGTACCGCCCGTGGTGAGCCCTACAGGCGCACCATTTTATACCCATCGGTTAAACCTTTCTCTCCCCACGGTATCCAAGAGGTATTGTCTTCACGGTCAAACACCGCTATATGCATACGTCGCCCCTTCAATGCATTGGATGGATTTTTTTCTGTATGAAATGGTTGTCGTGGAGTTTGTGCTCCACCATCTCCCTCTTTGGACAGGACACTGTACACATCGCGATTCGTGCCACGGCATTGGGGCCTGTAATCGATGGGCGGATCTTTGGCACCAACCTCACCAACGAATCGCGTACGGCGTATAAAACCGTACACGACTCTGCATTTGTCCGTGCTGCAGCTGCTATGGGCATCAAAGTCGTCCGCTTTCCCGGCGGCAACAACGCCGATGCCTACGATTGGAAAGAGCACGTGCGGATTCAGCCCGGGCGCAGGGTAGCATGGGACGGGGCGATTACCCTGGCCGAAATAGCTGCTTTTTGTCAGCGCATTGGTGCTGAGCTTTCCATCACGGTCAACTTCGGTACCGGTACGGCTCAAGATGCGGCAGACCTCGTCGAGTATCTCAATGGGCCGACCGATTCGCATTGGGGTGCACTGCGGGCAGCGCACGGTTTCGATGAGCCACTCGATGTCCGCTTTTTCGAAATCGGCAACGAAATCAACCAACCCCATCAGTGGTACCACTCCTGGACGGCAGAAGACCCCTATAAGTACTTCTTCGGCGGCTCGGAGGAACGCCGCGGCAATTACATTGCCTCTGCCAACCTCGACCCCATCGGCAAGAAGGGCGATGCCTTCAAAGCCAACGGCAAAGCACACCAACTCTACTACTTGCGCTTTCCACCCGTGCGCAACGTGCACGTGTATTGGGCTGCTACCGAAAGCGACGCGCGCTTGGGAAAATTTTCCCTATGGACACCCGTGGCCTCCCTCGAGGACTACGGCCCTCTCGACAGCGTATACCAACTCGATTCCCTCGAAGGCATCCTCCGCTTTGGCGACGGCATCCACGGTGCCATACCCCCGGCGGGCTCGTGGTTTGTCGTCGAATACACCACCTACGGCCACGAGGGCTTCTTGGATTTCGCCAGGGCCATGCGCAGCGCACCATCGTCGGTCCCCATACAGATCGGTGCCGTAATGCTCCCCTTCCACGACCGACACCCCATCGCATCCGACGACTCCATGCGGCAAATCCTCCACCACATCGATTTCATCATCAGCCACCAATACGGAGCAAGCATCCCCACCGACCGGTATTCCTACCGCCGTCAAATCGCCCTCGAACGTACCGAAGGCACGAGCTTCGTGCGCTATGCTCGCTTCCAACAGTACGCCCGCCAACTCGGGGTGGACAAGAGCTACGGCGTGGGCATCACCGAGTGGAACATCTTCCTCGATGTCGATAGCTGGAAGCTCAACCGCACTCAAGAGGCCGCCGTCATCGCTGCAGAGT
>JALWKB010000124.1 GCA_026996805.1 Saprospiraceae bacterium
GCGTTGGGTGCCACGAGAATGTCGCGCAATCCATCGCCGTCGATATCGATGCCAAAGCTCGCCAAAAAGATGTCCAACATCACTGGGGTTGAGTAAGCGGGAAAATTCGGATCTTGATAGCGCATCCAAGCATGTGCACCTGCTCTACCATCGTTGCGCAGGTACACGATTTGTGATGACGTGAGATCGCCTACCCACAGATCGAGATCGCCGTCGTTGTCGGCATCCCATGCAGATAGGGTCGAGCCTGCATGTCGGGGTTCGATCTGCCAGCTCTCTTCGTAGCATCGAGTCGAATCAGGGGAGAGGAATATTTCGGAGGAAAAACCGCTTTCCCAAAACTTTCCCCAGCACTGTTCCTCCAATACGAAGTGAAAAGTGCCGGGAGGATTGCCGTCTTCGACATCTGTATTGCGATAATAATACACATAACCACCCAAGGGCTCAAAGGTCAACAAATCCATATCACCATCACCATCGAAATCCTCAATGGCAGGGTAGTCGGGAGCATCGACTTGGATATTGACGTATCGGCCGGGAGCGTACTCGTAGTGCAAGATGTCGAAGTTGCCGTAATCAAAGCTCAGGCGTTGGAAGGTGAGTTTGCCGTCGTTGAGCGAGCCTCTGTAGACTTCCACACCAGGAGGGCCTTGGGTCGTACTCGATGAGGCGAAGATATCTATGACGCCGTCTTGATTGTAATCCCTCAAAGCCACCCAATCGAAGAGCTCGGGGAACCACACTTCGTATTGCGGCGCCCATTCCCACTGGGTTGTGCTATCTTGCGTTTTACGTATAAAACAGTACACGCCGCTTCCCACGCGGTCGAATGCGAAGAGATCCTCGACGCCATCGCCGTTGAGATCGACACTACTAAATTGCGGCGCGTTCATGCCACCACAAAATCCGTACTTCAGTGCAGTAGAGTCATTCATATAGACGGGTATAGAGATCGGTATAAAACGCTGGCTATAAACGACGAGTGGATAAATGAGCAGTCCACTCCACAGTAGGATGGCTCTTAACATTGGGCAGGGTTCTTTTGATTCGTATCTCGCGACATGGCGGTGTAAAGATAAACGAAAAGCTCTCAGATTGCGTTATAAAAATGATGAAAAGTGAAACTGCTGGCCCATTAGGCACCCCTCAGAATGCAAAATACACCTCTATTGGACAAATTAAAAGATTTTATAATATCTTCGTATCTTTGGGCGGAGTAAAATCGTACTTCATAATAAGGGATAATTGTTGAAGATATGGGTGTGGAAGACAAAGAGCTATTGAAGGACACGGTGAAGACGTACGATGCTTCAAGTATACAGGCACTGGAGGGATTGGAAGCGGTGCGTTTGCGCCCGGGCATGTACATCGGAAGTACCGACATCAAGGGTTTGCATCATCTGGTTTGGGAGGTCGTCGACAATGCCATTGATGAGCATTTAGCGGGGTTTGCCAAGCGAATCGACCTCATACTTCATGAAGATGGAAGCATAACGGTATCCGATGATGGGCGCGGTATACCCGTAGATCGCCACGAGAAGCTCAACAAATCCGCCTTAGAAGTGGTCATGACTGTCCTCCATGCTGGTGGAAAGTTCGACAACAAGACCTACAAGGTATCTGGCGGTCTACACGGCGTTGGCGTCTCGTGTGTCAATGCCTTATCCGAGTATTTGCGTGCCGAGATTCATCGCGAAGGCAATATTTACGTGCAAGAGTACCGTAGGGGGAAGCCCCTTGGTGAGGTACGGGTTGTCGGAAAGACGGATCGCACGGGCACGGTCATCACCTTTAAGCCCGATCCGGAGATTTTCGAAACCACCGAGTTCAAGTACGATATCTTGCAGCATCGCCTGCAGGAGTTGGCTTTTCTCAATCGCGGCTTGCTGCTCACGCTCAAGGATGAGCGCAAGGTGCGCAACCAAGAGGGCAAGCTCGTCGACAATCCACATCCGTACCGCGAATTTTATAGCGAAGGTGGGTTGGTGGAATTTGTGCAGTTTCTCGATGAAGGACGCACCCCTCTTATCGAAAAGCCCATTTACGTCGAAGGACGCGAAGGCGACATCGTTGTAGAGTTGGCCATGCAGTACAACACCTCCTTTAAGGAGCACCTCTTTTCATACGTCAACAACATACGTACTTCGGAGGGAGGTACGCATGTGCAGGGCTTTCGCAGGGCCTTGACGCGGGAGTTCCAACGTTACGGCGAGCGCGAGGGGTATTTCAAAAAACTGAAATTTAAAATATCCAGTGAAGATTTTCGCGAAGGGCTCACCGCAGTAATCGCCATCAAGCTGCCCAATCCGCAATTTAAAGGGCAGACAAAGGGCGAATTGGGTAATTCTGAAGTCACTGGTATCGTATCGCGCATCGTCGGTGAAGCTCTCAAGCACTATTTGGAAGAAAATCCCCGCGAAGCCAAAAAGATCATCGACAAAGTTATCCATGCAGCTACGGCAAGAGAGGCCGCACGAAAGGCGCGCGAGCTCGTCCAGCGCAAAAATGTACTGTCTGGAGCGGGACTTCCTGGAAAACTCAGCGATTGCTCGTCCCGCAATCCCGAAGAGTGCGAGCTCTATTTGGTGGAGGGAGACTCTGCAGGTGGTACGGCCAAGCAAGGACGCGATCGCCACTTCCAAGCCATCCTGCCGCTACGTGGCAAAATCCTCAACGTCGAAAAGGCCTTAGAACACAAAATATACGAAAACGAGGAGATCAAAAACATGTTTACCGCCCTCGGCGTCAAAATCGAGGAAAAAGACGGCCAACGCGTGCTCAATCTCGACAACCTTCGCTATCATAAAATCATCATCATGACCGACGCCGATGTCGACGGTAGCCACATTACGACCTTGATATTGACCTTTTTCTATCGCTATATGCGCGAACTCATCGAAAAGGGCTATGTCTACATTGCCCAGCCCCCGCTGTACCTCGTCCAAAAGGGCTCGAAACGCCAGTACTGCTGGACCGAGGAGGAAATGCGCAATACCGTCAAACAACTCGCCGCAAACGGCAAGGAATCTTCCGTAAAGGTCCAGCGCTATAAGGGTCTCGGCGAGATGAATGCCGAACAACTCTGGGAAACCACTATGAATCCCGAAATGCGCATCCTCAAACAGGTCAGCATCCAGGATGCCGCAGAAGCCGACCTCATCTTTTCCAAACTCATGGGTGAAGAAGTCGAACCACGACGGCGATTTATCGAAGAAAATGCCCTCTACGCCAACCTCGATGTGTAATATGTCCTACACATTTCTTAAGACCATCGATTAGATGTTAAAGACAGAGCAGGTTGTGTTTTGGATTTGTATGAAACCGCTCACTTCATTTCCTCACTATTGAGGAATATGCCCCTAATGAATGGAATGTAAGCGCAGACGTGAGTGCCGTATAGGTATTAGAAAGTTGTTTACACCACTATATTTGCCATCATAAGGTCGTTAAGGCGAAAGAGAATACCTTTAAGTGCGAAGTGGGTGCATCACCGCCTGTGGATACTTACTTCCACTATACATCATTCGACTGAAATTGTGCTACCAACAGGAGTCTAAAATGCCCATTAAACAAGTGGTGAGCTACGCCCTTGTGTGAATAGGTAGATTATATCGATAATGCATCGCCTCACCACATACTTAACGCACTATTTTACAAAGTCAGCATCTTACAATAGATGAGTTTCGAAAGGTACCGGCCATTTGGTATTGGAGCATCGCATTTGCGAAACACCATTCGTGGATGTATTTATAGTGGGAAGCTAATGCCTCCTGCAAAAATGAAGTATGTATTGTACCATTTTTCATCGAATGGTTTTAGTTCAAGCCACGGTGTGAGCGCTTGATTATACCTCGACTCCAAGAAGAGTCGGTATTTGCCCACGGGTTTGGATAGGCCCATGCCGAAGTGAATGCCCCATTCTGTTTTGCGAACCGGACCTATATCGCTGATGTCGGATGTGCTTATCTTGAACTTTATGATATCATCAATACCGAAGTACGCTTTTACATTGGCACCGGTCAGTATGTCCATATGCGTACCTGCCAGGAAGTACAGGTTTGTCTCTTTTTTGGATGGCGAAGGGTAGTAATACCACGTAAGGGGGAGGTGCAGATAATGGAGTTTTAATCGAAATCGAAAATCATAGGAGAGGGACAGGTCGAGGTCGACGTCGAAATCATCAAAGGACAGATTAAATTCAGACTTTTCTCGGTAGTAATAGCCTTTTTGGACGTAATTTAATCCAACCGATAGTCGATTGTGGTCATCGATAGAGATTAAAAAATTGCTTCCTACGTACGTCCCGAGGTGAAAGGATGAAATGTCAGTCCCTTCAAATTCGGACTTTACGATGTGCGTACCCGGAGCAAAGCCCGCGTTCAAGAGTAACATATGTTGGGATTGAGCGCACAGGGGTGTGGGATTGGACAGGCTCATAATGAGGGATGAGAGAAGGACACCTGCGGTAGTAATTTTCCATCGCATCATAGCACTTTTTTATAGATAGAACAGGTGTCTGCATGAAAGATATGCGCGTTGGTGTTATTCAAGTGTGCAAATGCACTTCATAGGTATTGAAAAACGAGGTGGTGTGCTCGGGCGGGTTACAGTATGGCTCAATCAAAGGATTGATTAAAGCGAGAGGCGTGGTCGACCAGTTCTTGGTATTCTTCGGGGGTAAGGCCATCCATGACGTAGTAGATTGGGTTGACGGCTTTGCCGTGGTAGTGCACTTCATAATGCAGATGTGGGGCAGTGGAGGTGCCGGTATTTCCAATTTTGCCGATGACCTGGCCGCGCTTGACGCGTTGTCCTTTGCGCACGAGTACTTTGGAGAGGTGTGCATAGAGGGTTTGATAGCCATATCCGTGGTCAATGACGATGTGTTTGCCGTAGCCGTATCGTTTGTTTTTGACTTTGACGACTACTCCATCGCCTGTAGCGACGACATCGGTGCCTTCGGGGGCGGTGAAGTCGATGCCTTTATGCATCTTGACGACTTTGTGAATGGGGTGTAGTCGCAGTCCGAAACCCGAGAGGAGTTCCACACTGCGCTTTAGTTTATCTCCACGCACTGGTTTGATGCTCGGCATGTGTTGTAGGAGTTCTTCTTGCTGGATAGCGAGTTGTTCTACTGTGTCCATCATGAGGGAGTGCAAGTAGAGCTTTCGCTTGAGTTTGTTGATCTTTTCCTCGGTGTTTTGCACGAGATCTTGGAGATTGTCGCTATCATTAATACTTTGCATCACTTTATGACCACCGACACCGCCTTCCCAGATGTTTTCATCGATGGGTTCCATCCCAAAGAGGGTGCGGAACACACCGCTGTTGCGTTCATGGAGGTTGTCTAAGACTCCTTCCATCATTTGCACCTTTTCTTCTAATTGCTGATAGCGGTGTTTTATACTAGTCAACTCGTTGCGAAGGGCGCGTTCTTGCGGGGTGTCGATCCATTTGTCGGAAAACCAAAACAAGGCCAATGTGGCACCAATGATGGAAAAGAGATGTATCAGTATTATTCGCAGCCTTTCAAAGACACTCGGTCGATAAACTTCGTACGATAATGTGTGTTTATTGTAAATGAACTTTTGCTGTTGGGCCATGAACTACGTTTTAATCGCCTAAATTTGCATCGTACCTATCTTGTCCGCCTTATGGATTTAATGCAATGCAAAGATATAGGACTCTTTGGGGTATCACCAAATAATGAAGTCAAAATTTTATTCGGAAGATATATGTTTTTTCTTAATGCGTAATCGTTTGATGCATGCAGAGTAGACACGGTAGGTGTTGTTCTCAAAATGTGAACGTTGAAGTTTAAGTATAGTACATATGTGGTCTTCTAAGGCGGTTAGGGATACTTTTTTGAACTTTTTTCGCGAGCGTGGGCATGTGATCGTACCTTCCGCGCCCATCGTCAACCGGGAGGATCCCGAGTTGATGTTTACCAATGCGGGGATGAATCAGTTTAAGGACATCTTTCTCGGTGTGCGTCCCCCTGAGCATCCGCGTGTGGCCAATACACAGCGATGCCTTCGGGTGTCGGGTAAGCACAACGATCTCGAGGAGGTGGGATACGATGGGTATCACCACACGATGTTTGAGATGCTCGGCAACTGGTCGTTTGGCGACTATTTTAAGGAGGAAGCGATTGCCTGGGCGTGGGAGTTGATCACAGAGGTATATGGGTTAGATCGGGATCGCCTCTATGTGACGGTCTTTGAAGGCGATGACGATGAAGGTTTAAAAAGGGATGAGGAAGCGGCTGATGTATGGGGGAAATACGTAGAGACAGATAGGGTCTTGTATTTCGGCAAGGCGGATAATTTTTGGGAGATGGGGAAGAGCGGGCCATGCGGTCCGTGTTCGGAAATACACATCGACTTGCGTTCGGAGGAGGAACGAAAGCGCGTCGATGCCCGCACGCTTGTCAATACCGGTCACCCCGAAGTCATCGAGCTGTGGAATCTGGTCTTCATCCAATACAACAGGAAAGCAGATGGCACTTTGGAGCCGCTTTCGGCCTACCACGTCGACACAGGCATGGGCTTCGAACGCCTGTGCATGGTCCTTCAAGGAAAGAAATCGAGCTATGAGACGGATATCTTCCGACCGATTATAGCGGCCATCGAAGATAGGACGGGGAAGCAATACAGTGCTAACTATCGAGGTGATGCCTATCGGGATATCGCCTTTCGAGTGGTAGCCGATCACGTACGCGCAGTGACTTTTGCCATCGCCGATGGTCAGTTGCCGTCGAATACAGGCGCGGGATATGTCATCCGTCGCATCTTGCGCCGGGCTGTGCGGTATTACTATTCCTATTTAGACAGAAAAGAACCACTCCTTTGCGAATTGATCCCGATACTGGTATCGTATTATGAGGAAGTTTTCCCCATTTTGGCGAAGCAAGGCGCGCTCGTCCAAAAGATCGTCGAGGAGGAAGAGCGGGCATTTTTACGTACCATAGCTTCTGGTCTTCGCAGGTTTGAGCAGCTCAGCGCAGACAAAGATGTATTGGCGGGGGAAGAGGTCTTTGAATTGTACGACACGTATGGATTCCCCTATGATCTCACGGAGTTGTTGGCTCGCGAACGAGGTATGCGTGTCGATGCTGAGGGCTTTCGCAAGGCTCTGGAGCGACAGCGCAGCCGAAGTCGGGCATCGTCTGAGGTTGCGACATCCGATTGGGTGGTACTTGCCGAAGGTACCGACACAGTGTTTACGGGATACGATTCCGTGGAGGAGGAAAACGTCCGACTCCTTCGTTATCGCGAGATTCGCGAAAAGGGAAAAAACTTCTTCGAATGGGTCTTTGATCGCACGCCATTTTATGCAGAGGGAGGTGGTCAGGTAGGAGATCGCGGTTGGATCTATTTTGGAGATGAGAGAATCGGCGTCATCGACACCTATAAAATGCATGCCCTGCATATCCATCGCACGCAGAAGGCACCTGCTGATCTTAGCAGTTCCATTAAGTTAGTAGTCGATGTGGAGCGCCGTAGGGATACGATGCGACATCATTCGGCGACGCATCTTTTGCACGCTGCCCTTCGACAAGTGCTTGGCGCGCATGTGGAGCAAAAGGGTTCGCTGGTGGCTCCCAAGTATTTGCGCTTTGATTTTTCCCACTACGAAAAAATGCGTCCCGAGCAGATCGAGGCAGTTGAGGCCTTGGTCAACCAAAAGATTATGGAAAACATTCCGCTGGAAGAGCAGCGCGATATACCTATTGAAGAGGCGAAGCGGGCTGGTGCGATGATGTTGTTTGGTGAAAAATACGGCAAGCGGGTGCGCATGATCACGTTTGACAGCGAATTTTCACGAGAGCTCTGCGGCGGTACGCACGTGGCGAGGACGGGAGATATCGGCTGGTTTGTCATTACCTCGGAGTCGGGTATTGCTGCTGGTGTGCGACGCATTGAGGCAAGAGCGGGGCGTCATGCCTACGAATACATCCGCTCCGAACGCCGTCAGCTTCGGGAGTTACGCACCTTGCTCAAGGCCGCTGATAACGTCGTCAAACCCGTCGAGCAACTTCAAATGCGCCTCAAAGAGCTCGAAAAAGACAGCGAGCGCAGGAAGCGCGAACGTCTCCAGCAGATACGGGACCAGCTCCTACAGGGGGCAGAATCCATGGATGGCTATCGGCTTGTCGTCGCTGAGCTAAAAGACATTGATGCCGCTGGGGTTAAAGACCTTGTCTATCAGATGGAGCAGAGTTTGCGGCCAGCTGTGGTCATTGTGGGGTATGTATCTAAGGGAAAGCCACAGCTCGCTATTCGGGTGAGCGAGTCTCTTGCGGCGGAGGAGGAATTTGACGCGAGGAAAATTGCCGCTACGCTTGCTGCCGAAATAGGTGGAGGTGGAGGAGGACAGCCCTTCTTTGCCATGGCAGGTGGAAAAAAGACCGAAGGTCTTCCCATCGCCCTTCAAAAGGCCAAAGCGCTCTTTCAATCGATAAAAACGCAGCAATAGTTTCATGAAGGACTCCATCTACATCACCGAGTGTCCGCGGGACGCCATGCAGGGGCTGAAGGAATTTATTCCCACCGAAGACAAGGTGCGGTACATACAGGCATTGTTGGAGGTAGGGTATGAAATCGTAGACTTTGGGAGTTTTGTTTCACCGAAGGCCATTCCCCAGATGCGAGATACTGCCGAAGTGGTACGACGGCTTGATTTATCGCGCACGACTACAAAACTCCTCGCCATCATCGCCAATCTGAGGGGAGCAGCTCAGGCTGTACAATTCGAGCAAATCCATTACTTAGGGTTTCCGTTTTCGGTATCTGAGACATTCCAGATACGCAATACCAATGCCACCATGGAAGAGAGTATCGAGCGCGTACTCGACATCCATGCCTTGTGTGAGCAATACGACAAAGAGCTCGTCGTCTACTTATCGATGGCCTTTGGCAATCCCTACGGTGACCCCTGGAATCTCAAGAGTGTCGTAAGGTGGATAGAGTATTTTATTCAAGCGGGCATTCGGAGGTTTGCGCTATCCGATACGATTGGTGTAGCCAACCCAGATAGCATCGTATACCTCTTTACGGGGTTGACGGCGGAGTATCCTCATTGTACCTTTGGCGCACACTTTCATACCCGTCCCGATAATTGGTATGACAATGTCAAGGCAGCGTACGACAGTGGGTGCCGTCATTTTGATGCTGCCATTGGAGGATTCGGTGGCTGTCCAATGGCCAGAGATGAGCTGACAGGTAATCTCCCTACGGAGTCGCTTTTGGAGTTTTGTCGCACCGAGCACATCCCATGCACGCTTGATGAAGATGCTTTTCTGCGCGCATTGGATATAGCACGTGAGATTTTCCCCAACCGACCGCTGCATCATGTGGCCATTCCTTAGGATACGAGCAGCATTCTTATCCATCCTCACTGCGAGCATAATGGGGTTGAGGGTATTTCCCACAGTTGCTCAGACGGTATCATCGATTTCCTTTGAGGGCGTAAGACGTACGGATACGAGCTTGCTCGCGGGGTTTTTGCAACAAA
Organism: Saprospiraceae bacterium; assembly: GCA_026996805.1. Lineage (GTDB taxonomy): Bacteria > Bacteroidota > Bacteroidia > Chitinophagales > Saprospiraceae > S141-43. The sequence goes on from JALWKB010000124.1 coordinate 9,517, forward strand.
GGCCGGGGTTTGAGCTGGATGTAGACTTGATCGAACGCGATGCCCAGCGTTTGAAGCGGTTGAGATTATTTCATTGGGTGTCGTATCGCATCCTACCCACTGAGAATAAAGATACGGTACATGTGCGGTGGCACATTCGTGAAGGGTGGTACCGATTTCCCTATTTGTGGGGCATTTGGTATAGCGGCCTACGCGGTATCGAGCTTGGTGGTACGGATATACATCTCTTGGGAAAAGGCATAAGAGCAGGGTTTTGGATCAAATCCTACCAACGACTTTCCTGGGGAGTGCTCTTTGACAGGCAGATACTACATCCTCGTACATGGGGCTATGGCGTGATTGTTCAGCAATTTCGGAGCATGGAGCCCCTCTATTTTCGTCAAGCAGTCGTGGAAGTAGACTATACGCTTGTGCAATTCGAATGGAACACCTATTACCAGCTGTCGGATATTTGGCGCGTAGGTGTAGGCTTATCCTGGCTGTACGAGCGATTTGATTTTTTAGAGGCGGTGGTGGAATATGACACTGTACGTGTATTTAAGAATGGCATTACGCTGTTTGCACACTCGGATCAAAGGGAATATTCGGAAGAGTTCGTGCGCCGTGGGGTGTATGAACTACAGCTTCGCGGCATTTACGATTGGCAATACCCCCAATTAGGTTGGCTACAGCTGGACGTGCGGTTTACGCATTATTGGGTGTTACCTCGGCGCGTACAGCTGATCGTTCGCAGTGGGTTGGGCATTGCTACGCATCGCTATTCTCCCTTTTTGCCCTATGTCATCGACGGACAGTACAATGTGCGTGGTGCAGGTTACAGAGTCCAACGCGGTACGGGCATTAGTTGGTGGAATATCGAGGGGAGGCGAAAGATCATAGGGATACCATGGTTCGATTTGCTCGGAGCACTGTATATCGATGTGGCTGGAATTCGAGATGCCGATGGGCCGGAGTTGCGCTTTTTTCATCCGACGGGAATGTATTTTTCCTCGGGCATGGGCATTGTCTTGCGATGGAAGCGCGGTTGGGTCGTTTCATCGGCATTGTATGGTAGTCTCGTCTGGGGGCCTGACGGCATGCGCTTTTCACCTGTGTTGCTGGTAGGCGATTGGTTCTAAGATTTCATACGCGCTATCATCACTCTTCTTCCGTTGGAGGGCGGTACTGGAAGACGCTCAGGAGCGTTCTGCCGTATCGCTTGTGGAAGGCATAATGGGGAAGGTGTTCGAAATAGGAGCCTCGGGCGTGTTCGACGATGAGTATGCCGCCGTGGGTGAGGAGTGGTTTGTCTAAAATATTTCGTATGAGTGCAGTTGTGCCCGTATATCGGTAGGGCGGGTCGACGAAGATGATATCGTACGGTTGGTGATGCATGCGTATAAAATCTTCGACCTTCATAGGTATCACGCGGATGGAATCGTCGATGCCAAAGTCGCTCGCTGTTTTTCGGATGAAGGCGACGCATCGTGGATTGCTTTCAACGGCAGTGATATCCCGACATCCTCGTGAGGCCATTTCATAGCTCATCCCTCCAAAACCGGCAAAGAGATCCAAAAAACGCACCTTGCTCAAGTCAAAGCGATGCTCGAGGATATTGAATACTGCCTCGCGCGTCTTGTCTGAAGTGGGGCGTACATTGGGAAATTTGCCCTTTGGGTAAAATCTTCGGCCGCCTAAAAATCCGCTAATGATTCGCATGGCTCAGTCCAACGGTGTAATGTGCAGCGAAGAGATCGTAGAAGCGGTGGTATTGCGGGTAATACGTATCGGGATGCTTCAACAGCTGCACTTCGGGGAGATATCTCTGCAAGGCATTGAGTATGTTTGAAGCATCGTCGATCTCTCCATACAGTCTTATGGGTAAGGTATTCGTGGGAATATCCAAGGTTTGTTGACAAGCTTTTAGGTAATAGATAAGTGCATCAGTGAGATGTTCGTTGGAGAGATCAAATTGATTGGCATAGCTCAGGGTATGGTGTTGGAGTATTAGTATGAAAGCGATATTGCTGAACAAGCCGATATAGATGCCATCCGAGGCACTGCGATAGGCGAGGTCCTTGAGGATACCCACCCAGTGGTGGTAGTATTGCAGTTGGGCCTGTGAGGGAATCAACGTACCAACTGATGGTGGTAACTCCACGTGATAGGATAAAATTGTGTCCCAAGATAAGAGTTTTTGATGCTGAAGTTTTTGCAGTCCACTTTGGGGATAGAGTTGTTGCCAGTCTTCATTGAGGGTATGGGAGGGTGTATTCAGATTTCGATGTATTAAAAACGGCACTCCATTGGAGAGGATTATGCCGATGTGGTGGGCATTTCGAAGTTGGGACTGGATCGTCGTCAGGGAGGAGGAGTCTTCATAACTGGCATAAAATAGTTGTACTTCGTGTTCGGCTATCTCCGATGGGCGGAAGAGAGCACAATGTTTGGGGTAGACGGCTAGGAAAAGAATGGGGGTATTGGTCATTACTCCCAGTTGCCGGCCAGGGTGGGTTTGTTGCGGTCACCGATTTTGAGGAGCTTATCGGGGTCGTAATTGTCGTCGTATCGCTGATAGCGTTTGTCGCTATAGGGGCCCATGAAGACTTTATAGGGTATACCGACTTCCATCACGGGCACTTTGGTCTTTTGGTATTCGATGATATCGGCAAAGATCATGAAGGTATCCTTATTGGAGTAGGGCACAAAAGGGAGATTGTCTAAGCTATCGGGGTGTAGACCTACTTCGAGGAGTTTTTCACGAGCGGGTACATAGTTGGTATCTCGAAGGATGGCCGTCGGGTCATCGGGGTTGTTGGGATCTTGTTCGAGGATGACAATGGGGACGGAGTCGTGCTTGAGTACGTAAATGAGGGAATCCCAACTGGGGGCGAAACTGCCTTTGATGGCGTTGTACACTTCTTCGGCCTTGCGGATATCCATGAGTTTTTTGATGACAGCCAGTTCGCGCTTGGCCTTTTGTTGTTGAAAGCGAATGGGCTCCTTGATGCTATTGATGAGCAAGATGGCGATGAGGATGATGCCAAGAGTTAATAAGATGTTGAGTATGGTACGTTTCATACGGTTGTACGTTTTAACCACATTTTCCCTCCTGCTGCAATGATAAGGAGATTTTGTGAAATTCGACAACAAAGATACGCATGATTGTGTTTTTTTATGGAAATCACCGTGGTTTGAATTCCGTTATTCTCGGCATAGAGACTTCCTGTGATGAGACATCGGCAGCGGTGCTTTGCGGGGGGGCGGTGTTGTCCAACGTCGTGTCGAGTCAGCTGGAGCACAGTCAATACGGTGGGGTAGTACCAGAGTTAGCATCTCGGATGCACTTGCGCAACATTGTGCCGGTGGTACGTCGAGCACTTGAGGAGGCTGAGCTGGGCTTTGAGGACTTAGATGCGGTGGGTGTGACTTGTGGGCCTGGGCTTATTGGTGCATTGATGGTGGGAGTGTCGTATGCGAGGGCTTTGGGCTTGGCTGTGGATATTCCCGTCGTGCCGGTGCATCACATGCAGGCTCATGTACACGCGTTGTGGATAGAATACGGCGATCGGTTGAAGTTTCCATTTCTCTGTTTGACGGTTTCGGGGGGGCATACCCAATTGGTGCGAGTAGAGGGGCCGCTCAAGATGCGGGTAGTAGGTCAGACCTTGGATGATGCTGCCGGCGAGGCGTTTGACAAAATCGGAAAGCTCCTCGGGTTACCCTATCCAGCGGGTCCTCGCATCGATGCGCTTGCGCGTGAAGGCACTGTTCGGTATGCCTTTCCGAAGGCGAAGGTGCCGGGATGGGATTTTTCATTTAGCGGTCTTAAGACGGCAGTACTGTATTTTTTGCGTCAGCAGCGGGAACGCGAGCACGATTTCATACAAAAAAACATAAACGACATTTGCGCATCGGTACAGGCCAATATTGTAGAGGTGTTGGTAGAGAAGACGATCGAGGCGGCGGAAGCGATGTCCATTCGACAGGTAGCTATCGCTGGGGGTGTGGCAGGCAATTCGCTCTTGAGAGCGCGAATTCGCCGTGAAGCGGAACGGCGTGAGTGGGAGGTGTACATCCCATCGATGGCCTATTGTACGGACAATGCGGCCATGGTTGCCATGCAGGCCGCACTACGCCTTGGCTGTGGAGCGGACTCACCGTATACTGCAGTTGCCGATCCAGCGCTTCCATGGATTGATGAAATTGATTGTCAGTACACTACATATGAACGATGATCTAAAATTGAGTGAAATTGCACGATGTTTTGTAACTTTGCATAACGCAACCGTAACCATACAGTAAAAACACAGTGCTATGTTGATTAAGACGAAGACATTGCCGTATAAGGTCAAGGACATCAACTTGGCTGATTGGGGGCGCAAGGAGATTGAATTGGCCGAAGCCGAGATGCCGGGCTTGATGGCCATCCGTGAAGAGTATCGAGACAAAAAGCCACTCAAAGGTGCGCGCATAGCGGGGTGTCTGCACATGACGATACAGACGGCGGTGTTGATCGAGACGCTGGTAGAGCTCGGTGCGGAGGTGGCTTGGTCGTCGTGTAATATTTTTTCGACGCAAGATCATGCTGCCGCAGCGATTGCAAAGAGGGGTATTCCCGTCTACGCGTGGAAGGGCGAGACAGAAGAGGAATACTGGTGGTGTATCGAGCAGACGCTATACGCCTTTGAGGGAGGCAAGCCACTCAACATGATTTTGGACGATGGGGGTGATCTGACGCAATACGTCTTGGACAATCATCCCGAAATTGTCAAAGGGCTAAGAGGTATCACTGAGGAGACAACTACGGGAGTAAAGCGGTTGTACGACCGCATGAAGGCAGGCACTTTGCCGGTCCCGGCGATCAATGTCAACGACAGTGTGACGAAATCCAAGTTTGACAATAAATACGGCTGTCGCGAATCAGCGGTAGACGCTATACGCAGGGCTACGGATCTCATGTTGGCGGGCAAAGTCGTCGTTGTCGCAGGATATGGCGATGTCGGCAAGGGGACGGCAGCGGCGTTCCGCGGTGCCCATGCGCGCGTCATCGTCACCGAAATCGATCCCATCTGTGCGCTACAAGCCGCCATGGAGGGCTATGAGGTCAAAAAGATGATCGATGCGGTCAAAGAAGCCGACATCGTCATCACCGCCACGGGCAATAAAAACGTCGTCACTGCCGAGCACTTCAAGCTCATGAAAGACAAGTGCGTCGTGGCCAATATCGGTCATTTCGACAATGAGATCGACGTGGCCTGGCTCAACGAACACTATGGCCATACCAAAGTGACGATTAAGCCGCAGGTGGATAAATACACCGTAGATGGCAAAGACATCATCGTCCTCGCAGAAGGTCGGTTGGTCAACCTCGGATGTGCCACAGGCCATCCCTCTTTTGTGATGTCCAATTCCTTTACCAATCAGGTGCTCGCCCAAATCGAGCTGTGGAATCATCCCGAGCGATACGAAAACAAGGTCTATGTACTGCCCAAACACCTCGACGAAAAGGTCGCACGTCTTCATCTGAAAAAGCTCGGGGTAGAAATTGATCAGCTCACTCCCGAACAAGCGGAGTACATCGGCGTACCTATCGAAGGACCGTACAAGCCTGAATACTATCGGTACTGATTTTTTTGAAGGAGCGTTTGTGCTCCCTGCACAAGTTTGTCCGCAGTTTTATCCGAAACAATAAGCTCGGTGCGTTATGTAGGTAGCGCCGAGCTTATTGTTTTTCAAATGTACTACTAAGGTTTGACCTCTCATGTCGTCATCAAAGGACCTCACAGTACGTCAAATCGTACAGCTACTCGAAGGCCAACTCGTCCGCGGTTCATCCCACAAGCGGATTGTGAACATCGCTTTGCCCGGTGAAGCAAGCGAAGCGGATGTATGTGTGATACTGGGGAATAAACCCATCTTTAGCGACAGAAGAGCTGGTGCTATTGTCTGTACGGATAAAATAGCTCCGCATTACCACAATGCGGACGCCGTCATCGCTGTCAAAGAGCCTGCGAAGGCATTGCATCGATTGTTAAAGTATTTTGCAAATGTACAAAGCGGAGCAGCGCACATGGGGATTCATCCCAGCGCGATGATCGCTGACGATGTGCAAATGGGAGAAGCTGTCTCCGTCGGAGCTTATGCTGTCATCGAAACCGGGGCGGTGATTGGATGTCGTACTTCTATAGGGCCGCAGGTCACTATTGGGAAGCACGTGCGTATTGGCGCAGATTGTGTCATCATGGATGGGGTGCGCATTGGGGATCACGCAGTCGTTGGGGATCGATGTATTATCAAACCCAATGCGGTGATTGGATCTGATGGATTTGGATTTCAACTGCTCGACGGACAATTGGAGCACACACCCCATCTCGGCAATGTGGTGTTGGGCAATGATGTGTT
>JALWKB010000125.1 GCA_026996805.1 Saprospiraceae bacterium
CCGGGCGATATGATCCAACGCGTGTCGGAGGCCTTGCGCGCCATGCAAGTGGATGACGAGCGCATACGCTATGAGCTCTTTACCCCAGCTGAGGATAGTGCAGCGGCTAAAGCGACCCCTGAGGCATCTTCTAAAGAGCAAAGCGGATCTCCCGATACCGTTGAAGTAAAAGTCATACTCGACGGCGACGAATATACCATCGAAGCCAATCCAAAGCTGCCCCTCCTCGATAGTGTACTCGATGCCGGGCTCGACGCTCCATGGGCTTGTCGCTCGGGGATCTGCTGTACGTGTAAGGCCAAATTGCTCGCCGGCAAAGTAGAAATGGAAGAAGACATTGGCCTCGACGACGACGAACGCCAGCTCGGGTACATCCTCACCTGTCAAGCCTACCCAAAATCCGATCGCATACACATCGACTACGACGTCTGATCGAGTGGGAGAGCTATTGCATTCGCTGTGGTAATCGCACACCCAACAGATCACACTTCTATGCCGAACACATTGGGTTTTATCCACGCCTGTAGAGGGGAAAGTTCTTATCTTGCATGCCCGAATTCGGGGCATAGACAATGCATTAAAAAATTTTTTAATATGAAATGGCATCTCGCTGTTGTAATGGGCATTGCGATCGTAGGGGGTGCTCTTTGGGCGCAAGAAGGGAAAGATACGTTTGGGCACGAAGGGTTGAAATTTCGGAGCATTGGGCCGGCCATGACCAGTGGTCGCTTAGCGGACATTGCTGTTCATCCGAAGGATCACTGTACCTATTACATAGCGACCGCTTCTGGTGGGGTGTGGATGACGGACAATTGCGGTACGACCTTTCGGCCCATCTTTGATCATTACGGTTCCTACTCCATCGGTTGCATAGCCATATCGCAGCGCGATCCGCGCATCCTCTGGGTAGGCACGGGTGAAAACAACAATCAGCGCAGTGTGGGCTACGGCGACGGTGTCTACAAATCAGTCGATGGGGGCAAGACATGGAAAAACATGGGATTGAAGCAATCGGAGCACATTGGCAAGATTATCATTCATCCCGACGACGACAGCATTGTTTACGTTGCAGCAATGGGGCCCTTGTGGTCATCGGGTGGTGATCGAGGGGTGTATAAAACCGTAGACGGAGGAAAGCACTGGGAGCGCGTCTTGTACATCGACGAGCACACTGGGGTAGTCGACCTCGTCATGGATCCGCGCAATCCCGATGTGTTGTATGCGGCAGCATTTCAGCGCAGACGGCATGTGTTTACCTATCTCGGTGGTGGACCGGGCTCGGCCATTTACAAGACGACCGATGGTGGCAAGACATGGACTAAGTGCACGAAAGGTCTGCCGAAAGGAGATATTGGCCGGATAGGATTGGCCATTGCTCCTTCCAATCCCGATTATCTCTATGCTATTGTAGAGGCTTCGGGAGATGAAGGTGGATTTTTCCTTTCCAAAGATGGAGGTGCCAGTTGGAAGCGATTGAGTAAGTACAGTACCAGTGGCAATTACTATCAGGAGATCTACGTCGATCCCACCAATCACTTGCGCATCTTTGCTATGGACACCTGGCTGCACATCTCCGAAGACGGCGGACGTACTTTTAAGCGTCGACAGGGCAAATACGTACACGTCGACAACCACTGTATCTGGGTCAATCCTGAGCGTCCTTCGCATTGGCGCGTCGGTACCGACGGGGGCTTGTATGAAACCTTTGACGATGGTGCGACGTGGAAGTTTTTCCCCAACCTGCCGATCACACAGTTTTACCGCGTAGCCGTCGACAGTGCATACCCCTTTTATCACGTCTATGGCGGAACACAGGACAATTTTACCTTAGGTGGGCCTGCACGTACACCATCTGTGCACGGCATACTCAATAGAGATTGGTGGGTCGTACACGGCGGAGACGGCTTTGAGCCAGCCGTTGATCCGCACGATCCTCATATTGTCTATGCGCAGAGCCAATACGGTGTGCTCGTGCGTTTCGACCGCCGAACGGGCGAAGAAGTCGGCATCCAACCCCTGCCCGACACTGCGGAATACCGATATCGGTGGAATTGGGATGCGCCCCTACTGCTCAGCCGACACAATCCCAGGCGTCTCTACTTTGCCGCTAACTATATCTTCCGGAGCGACGATAGGGGCAATACTTGGGTAAAGATCAGCCCGGATCTCAGCCGGCAGCTCGACCGCAATCGCCTCAAGGTGATGGGCAAACTCTGGAGCGTTGACGCCGTGGCCAAGCACCGCTCCACCTCTCCCTACGGAGCTGTGGTGGCCTTTGATGAGTCGCGGTGGGACGATCAGGTGCTCCTCGCCGGTACCGACGATGGGTTGCTTTGGTTGACCCTCGATGGTGGGCAGCACTGGACGAAATTGCCCCACCCCGACGGCGCACCCGACACCACTTATGTCAGCGATGTCATCCTCTCGCGCCACCACCCCCAGCGCATGTACGTAGTCTTCAACCACCACAAATACGGCGACTTTCGCCCCTACATCTACCGCAGCGATGATAGGGGCAAACATTGGAAAAAGATCGTCACAGGATTGCCCGAACGCGGATCGGTCTATTGCATCATCGAAGACCACGTCGACGGTGATCTCCTCTTTTGTGGTACCGAGTTTGGCGTGTATTACAGCCGCAATGGAGGTCAATACTGGAATCGCCTCAAGGCGGGCTTGCCGACGATAGCTGTGCGCGATATAGAGATTCAGGAGCAGGGCAACGACCTGGTCTTGGCCACGTTCGGGCGGGGCTTTTATATTCTCGACGATTATAGCCCGCTGCGCCAGCTCGATGCCATTGCACCTCAAGACTCGTTTTTCCTCTTCAACATTCGCGATGCCCACCGCTTTGTGGAAGATTACCCCTTGGGACTGCGGGGAAAGGCCTTTCAAGGCGACCAATTTTATACAGGTGAAAACCTTGGCCCGTACGTGCTCATACGCTATTTTGTCCGCTATCCCTATGAATCGCTTGCAGAAAAGCGCCGCAAGGCCGAGCAAGCGAAGCGCAAAAAGGGCGAAGACATCTACCATCCAAGCTATGAGGAATACAAGCGAGAAAAAGACGAACGCGCCCCAGAGCTCTTCGTCGTCATCACCGATTCCACAGGTGCCGTAGTGCGCAAAATACCAGCTAAATGGACGTCGAAGGGCATATTGCAAGTACAGTGGGACATGCGCTATCCATCTACTGATCCCATCCGACTCAAACCTTTCAAGACGGACAATCCGTTCCTCTCTCTTCCGAGGGGCCGCCTCGTCGCTCCGGGCACCTATGCTGCCCAACTCTATTTGCGCACTGCAACGAGTTGGTATCCCGTGAGCCCCTCCACTGAGTTTAAAATCATCAACGTCGATCGTTATTCTGTTGATCCACCAAACTATGCTGAGGCTTCAGCTTTTAGGGCCAAGATCGACAGCCTGAACCGCATCGCGGGCATGCTCAACAAGAGCCTCCAGGAATACCACAAGCAACACCAACACATCCTGGCCGCGCTCAAACAACACAACGTGGTCGATGTGGACCTCTTGCACAAGGCCGACAGCTTGACCCAGGTCTATCGCCAGATACGACGCCACATGTACGGCGACGATATCCGTCGAAAGCTCGACCTGCCCGATAAGATGGCCCCCATGGAACGCTTTCAGATCATTAAATGGTTTGAAGGAGGCTATAGCGGAAATCCCCTTGCTTACCATCGCCAACAGCTGCAATACGTGGAAGAACTGTTTAAAGGGCTGCAAGAGCAGATATCCCGATATGCCCGGAGTGTGCAAGAGCTCAATGCAAAGCTCGAAGACCTCCAAATTCCATATACGCCGGGGCGCAAGCCTTGACACATAGGGAGTTATTTCCTCACCACGTAGCCATTAGTGTTCCGATGGATTGCTTGGCCCGGTTTGGGGAAGGACTAGTACATGCCTCCCCCAACAGTACAACCATTTCATACGTATAAGGTAGATGGTAATCACGGACTTCGTCGGCCATACAACACTCAGATGGTCACCGCGTTAAAGCTGTAGTCAAGGGCAACCGATGAAAAAAACACGGTACGCACCA